>NZ_JBYTBG010000002.1:2500-235670 GCF_058788915.1 Brevibacillus sp. FW301-21C12A | reverse complement strand
TCCAGCGATCAATTTGCTTCAAGGGTTTGATCTTACGGGAAGCCATATTGTTGGTGACAAAGCCTACGGCTCAGAAGCCATTCGGCATTGGATTACGGCTAAGCAGGCAGCGTACACCATCCCGCCTAAAGCGAATAATAAAAATCCTTGGAAAGTGGATTGGTACCGCTATAAAGAACGGCACTTGGTGGAGTGCTTCTTCAATAAAATCAAACATTTTCGACGAATCGCTACTCGTTACGACAAGCTGGCCAAATCATTCCTAGCGTTTGTATATGTCGCGTCCATCTTTAAACTAACTCAATAATGAGTTTTCAGACACATCCTAATGAAACATTTTACCACAAGCCATTCCCTGCACAACAGTAGGATGCAAAAATCGGCTAACATTGCGAATCTTCCGACTCTGGCAAACGAGAGGGGGCGATCCGCTCCCCTAGCGTTTTACACCGTGTCACTGCTCCTCGTCCGAATGCTCCAGGACGAGTGTCATGCCGATGAACAACCCGTAAGACAAATACCAGGCACCTTCCGTGCTCAAGGTTCCTACTTCCCAATTCCCTATGCGAAAGAAGAATCCTGCAATCGCAAGCAAGATCGCGCCGTAGAGAAGTCCGGTCCACCAGGCGCGCATTTGCCCGAACAATAAGGAAAACAGGAAGCTTGCCAGAACCGTTTCCACAAACAGCACAATCGCCCCGAGCGCTACACCTGTCAGGCTGTCCTCCTCGAACCCGGTGAGCAGCGGCCGGGCAAACGCGCCGAGCCCGTACGGCGTCAAATTCAGGAAGTGCGCGAGCAGACGAATGATTCCCCATACAATCGTTCCCCAAAAAGCAAGCTCCACAATTTTCGCGCCCGCCGCCGGCTTGCGCCCCTCTTTGCCGCGCTCTTTTGGCTTGCCCCACAGCTCCTTGTGCCTTCGTGCAGCTTTGCCTGCTACCATTTCGTATCACCTCACACGTAGTATGTGCTGTTCCCATGTTTTTCACTAACTGTTTACATTTCTTGGCGATGCTTGAACTCCTTGTAGCTTCAAGGCCCGCTTTCCGTTAAAATGGAGGGTAAGGAAGGTGATTGTGTTGGCTCAGCAAAAAGTACCCAGCTACGGCGGTCAGGCCGTCATCGAAGGTGTGATGTTCGGCGGCAAAACGATGACCGTAACGGCTGTTCGCAAAAAAAATCATGAGATTGAGTATTTTGAAGCCCCGCGCACGGAATATAAATGGATTACTCCGCTGAAAAAAATTCCGTTCATTCGCGGCCTGGTCGGCCTGATCGAAGCCAGCGCCAACGGGGCCAAACATCTGAACTTCGCCTCTGAACGCTACAACATGGAATCCGGAGAAGAAGTGAGCGAGGGCCCTTCGAAACTGACGATGATTCTGGGGGTCGCCCTTGTCGGTGTGCTCTCCTTCCTGTTCGGTAAATTCGTCTTTACACTCGTTCCCGTTTTTCTCGCCGATTTTCTTTTGGGCAGATGGGTGCCGGATGGAGTTCCGCAAACGTTGGCAGAAGGCGGCTTCAAAATTTTGCTGCTGCTCGGCTACATCACAGCTATTGCGCAAGCCCCGCTCATCAAGCGGCTCTTTCAATATCACGGAGCGGAGCATAAAGTGATTAACGCCTTCGAAGCCGGGGTAGAATTAACAGTAGCGAATGTGCAAAAATTTTCCACCTTGCATTACCGTTGCGGTAGCAGTTTTCTCATTTTCACCGTGTTCGTCGGTGTCGTGATCTACTCGCTGTTCAGCTACGACTCCCTGACTGAGCGGGTCGTGCAGCGCATCGTCCTCTTGCCGCTCGTCATCGGGGTTTCCTACGAGGTCCTGCAGTGGACAAACAAGCTCCGCGACACGCCTGTTTTGCGCTACCTTGGCTATCCGGGGCTGTGGCTGCAAAAAATTACGACACGTGAACCGGATGACAGTCAGGTCGAAGTAGCCATCGCTTCTTTCCAGAAGATGCGGGAGCTGGATCTTCAGCAGGTTCAGGGGAAAATGGCTACGACCGGATAACGTGAGGCATTCTTATTCCCATTGAGGTGAGGCCTATGTTACGTCGCATTCCACCCGTGATTTTGATGATTGTGCTGCTCGCCATTTACGGATTTTTGTTGACCTTCATCCGTGACCCGATCAATACGCTGATTATTCTTGGCTTGTCAGCGGCTCTGTTTTTGATCGTCCGCAACTATTTGCGCACGGGCTCCTTTTTTCCGAAAAGCGCAGGACCTGGCAAGCCGAAGCAACAAAAGGCAAAAGCAAAACCTCCGGTGATGCGACAAGCGCACAAAAAGCAATCGACGGCCTCCAGAAAAGAGCATCCGTTCCGCGTGATCGACGGCAACAAAGGAAAATCGAAAGAAAAACAGGACGAGAAAGCGCAAAACAACATTTCTCACTGAAAGCAAAAACAGGTTGCCAAAGCGGCGACCTGTTTTTTGTACCCGTTTGCTAGACCAGGTGTTTCGGGGACGAAAAGCGAAAGACTTTGACGTATTCTTCGAAATCCCAGCGCTGCAAAAACTGCTGGGCTGCCGCTTCTCCCGATGCGTACAGCCGCTCGCGCATCTCTTTGGACAACTGAAATTGCGTGGTCCGCACGCCGAGCGTATGAATGAACACCGTCCGGACCGCGTGCGCTTTGTCGACGTACAGCCTGTCGTGGGCATCGAGCATCGTCGCCAACAATCCGCGGGAAAAGGAAAACAAGCCGGTGATCTTTTTCTGCTCCCGTTTGTCCTGGTCGTCCGAGAGCCGGAACCCGATCGTCGGCCACTGCGGGATCCCCGGCACGTCGAACAGCCAGACCGGATAGTTGCTCAGCAGCGCTCCGTCCACGATATAGTGCGTGTCGTTGCCGCTTTTCAACTGGGCCGGCTGAAAGAAAAACGGAATCGAGGAAGACATGCGCACCGCTTTGGCAACCGAAAAGCTGTCCGGATCAATGCCGTAGCGCGGAAGATCGTCAGGCAGCACCGCCATTTTCTGCGCAGTGACATCGGAAGCGACGATTTTCAGCTTTCCAGGCGGCAAATCGCCAAAGGTGCGCACTCCTTTTCGCAGCAGCAACTCTTCAATGAACAGCTCGATTCGGTCGGCGCGAAACACCCCTTCCCGCACGATCAGCTCGTAAATCGGCCCGATGAGCGGAAGCCTGCCGATCCCCGCCCGATGCAAAAAGTGAAGGTAATCCAGCTCGTCAAAAATCGGCTTCAGCTCCTGGCTGTTGTACCCTGCGCTGAGCAGGGCGGCCACGATCGAGCCTGCCGACGTGCCGGCCAGCTTCTCCCACACATATCCGTTTTCCTCCATGACTCGCAAGGCGCCGATAAAAGCGATCCCTTTTACGCCTCCGCCTTCAAAAACCGCGTCCGCCTTCAACCTGTCGCCCCCTTCCCCAAAAACGCTCTACTACCAAATATAGGGCGACAGCTCATCCGTTAGGATTAGAAAACAGGGTTCGCTTTCGTTTTTTTTTTGTGCAAACTCGGTCCTGCCCGCGTCCGTTTTTCAGGCAAAAGAAAAGCGCAAGCCTGATTCGCTTGCGCATTGTAGATGCCTATTCTTCTTTTTGCTCCTCTTCCAGCCGAATCCGGCGAAGCTCCTCCATCCGGTTCGGGTCAGCCTGAAAGTATTGCACAAGATATTCCAGACAAGTAATGGATTCCCAGCTCAAGTGGTGTTCGATCCCTTCGACATCCTGGTAAATGTGCTCTTCGTCAACGCCAATGACCCGCATGAACTCTTCGAGCAGGCTGTGGCGATCCACCAGACGCTTCCCGATCTTTTTCCCTTTGGGCGTCAACACGAGGCCACGGTATTTTTCATACACGAGATATTTGTCTTTATCCAGCTTTTGAACCATTTTCGTGACCGAAGAGGGATGTACTTCCAACGCTTCAGCAATATCGGAGACACGAGCATAGCCCTTTTCTTCAATTAAGCTGTAAATACGTTCCAAATAGTCTTCCATACTCGGCGTCGGCATGTGAACCCCTCATTTCAAACCATATTTCTTCCGTCCAAAAAAGGCACGTAGAAATATAATACCTTTAAATGAGAACGATTAGCAAGAGAAACCTGCCTATTGTAATTGTTTTTCTGCTTTCTGGTTCATCAAATTGACAAATTCAACCAATTGCTGGCCAAGCGTCTCCATCCGCGCCTGCAAGCGCTCGTCTTTCAGCTTGCCTTCCGGCGTGAAGGCGTTGTACGCGCTCGGAATGCTCGGGCTGGCTGGCAGCGGCCATGCGTGCAGATTGCGCATAATCAGTTGCAGCGTGTTGACGGTGTTGGTAGCGCCCATGCTTCCTCCGGCGACGCCAACCAACGCTACCTGCTTATCGCGCAGATGGCGGCCTTCCAAAAAGTCGAGCGCATTTTTCAATGCCCCGGTCATCGTCCCGTGATACTCAGGCGAACCGATCACGAGGCCATCCGCTTCGGAAATTTTTTGCACGAAGCGATGGACTACTTCCGGATATGTCGACGCGTCTTCCCGATCGTCGTAAATCGGCAGCTTCCAGTCTGCCAGGTGAATCATTTCAATATCAGCACCTGCAGCCTTCGCTGCATCGAGTACAATCGCTACCGCTTGCTTCGTCGTGGAGCTCTTGTTCATGCTTCCTGCGATTCCTACAATTTTCATTCTGAAGTCACCTCATGCGCTCTGCTTTTACTGGTATGTTTTTCATTATAATCCATATCGTCATACTTTGTAAACGAAAAAGTCTGTTTAATATTCCCTGTTCTGAACAAGCCTTGCCTGGACATACACATGTAGCAAGTTGGGAATAAGGATGATGCCTATGGACAAAGTCGCTTGGCAAATCGCCATTCTTTTTGCCGGGTCCGCACTCGGAGGACACTATCTGGGCGGTTATGAGTGGCTCCGTTTCTTCACCTATTTCGGCTCCTGGGGGACAATCGGCATCGTGCTCGCTAGTCTTGGGATCGGGTGGCTCAACCTGCAACTGTTGGGCTTTTGCCACCGCCATCATATCCGCTCGCTCTATGAGCTTTACCTGCGCCTGTTCGGCGAAGCGTTTGCTTCCAGCCTGTCGGTCATCACGCATCTGTTCCTGCTTGGGTATGTCGGCGTCATGCTCGGCCAGCAGTCCGCATCTCTCATTGCAGGGCTGTCTCCGATCTGGGTCCTCTTATTGTCCCTCATCGTCACGATCAGCTTTCTGTTCAAGCGCTGGCAATGGATTTTCACTGGGACGGGAATATGCCTCGTGGCCGGGCTGTTGTTTTTCGGCTTGCTTTTTTTGCGGCAGCCGCATGTCCCGATTCCGAATCTCGGCTATCAAATGAATGGAAACTGGCTCATTCACGCCATTTTTTTCCTGGCTCTGCACTTTTTGCTTACGCTCGCTGTACTGCTGCCCTTCGCGGGACGGGCAAGCCAGCCCCAATCGCTTCGGCTCGGGCTTGGCGTCGGTACGGTTGCCGTCTCTCTGTTTTGGCTGCTCGGTCAAGCTGTTTTGCTCTCCCACTGGCATGATATTCACGCCTCGCTCTTGCCGGTAAAGCTGATTTCCGTACAGCTTCTGTCCGGCGGCGAACTTGTTTTCGCGCTGCTCGCGCTGATTCAGGGAGGGGTGCTGTCAGCCTTGTTGCTCTATTCGCTCGCCCACCCTGTCACAGAGCGCCACCAGTTGCAAATGGCGCCGCTGCTCTTGGTCATGCTGCTTGCGGTCAGCCTGTTTGCCGTCCTGTCGATCGTTCTTCCGTGGAGCGTCTCTGTCGTGGCGAGCGGAGCCACCTACTGCGGCTTGTTTTTGATCGTCTGGTTCGTCTGGAAGCGTCAGACCTGACTTGCGCTTTTCACGCATACCGGCAGCACGATGCTGACCGTCGTTCCTTTTTGCCGCTCGCTTTCAATTTGCAGGCTTCCGCCATGGTCCTCCAAAATCCGCTGGCTGACCATCAGGCCGAGGCCCGTTCCGTTTTCCTTCGTCGTGTAAAAAGGCTCGCCCAGACGCGGGATGCGCTCGGGATCAATTCCGCAGCCGTTGTCCCTGATGCTGATCTGAATGTGCTCCGCGCTCACCTGCTGGCCCTTCACGTAAATCTCGCCTCCGTCGGGGAGCGCCTCCATCGCATTTTTGCATAGATTGAGCAGCACTTGCTTGATCTGATTTTCCTCACACGAAATAAGCGGCAATTGCTCGTCAATCGAAGCGTGCATCTGGATGTTTTTCAAATTGGCCTGGCTTTCCAGAAGCGAGAGCACATTGCGAATCAGCTCGGACAAATCTTTTGGCTGAAAACGCACCGCTTGCGGCTTGGCCAAAACCAACAGCTCGCTGACAATCAGATTGATCCGGTCCAGCTCAGAGAGCATGATCTGGCAGTAGTTGCGCTGCGCGCCTCCCACCGAAGCGTCGAGCAACTGGATAAATCCGCGCAGCGACGTCAGCGGATTGCGGATCTCGTGCGCAATGCCTGCCGCCAACTGGCCGATGGCAGACAGCTTGTCTGATTGGCGCAGCATCTCTTTTGTCTTCGTGATCTCAGACACATCGCGCGAGACGATCAGCATGCTGTCGCCCACTCCGTCACTGTTGCCCACAGGTTTGAAGCGCGACTCCACATTGACCCAATGCCCCTGGCTGTGCTTCAGCCGATAAAAGGTCGTCGCTTCCTCTTCCTTGCGCCAGCACTGTTTGAAAAGCTCGGTGACTCTCTTCTGGTCTTCCGGATGAATAATCATATGTATGACGGCAGGACCCATTCTGGTCATTTCCTCGCACGAATACCCCAAAAACGTCGCGTGCGCATTGGACACATACGCGACGCTTCCGTCCCGCTTTACCAAATAGATCATTTCGCTCATGTTTTCCGTAATCAGGCGAAAATGGGCCTGGCTCTCCTGCAACTCCTGTTCGATCTGTTTTCGCTGGGTAATGTCCCGGGAGCAGCAAATGACCCCTGTTACTCGTCCCTGCTTGTCCAAAACAGGGCCGTACGACAGCGAGACATGCATGAGCGAGCCGTTCTGGTGCCGACGGACTGTTTCATAGCCGACAATCGCCTTTCCCCGCAAAACTTCCGCATGGTACTGCTCCATCTCCGCGCGATATTCTTCGGGCACACACGGAATCGTTTTGCCGAGCAGGTCAGACGTACTGTAGCCGAACTGTTCCACGGACGCCTGGTTCACGTGAATGAATTTTCCGTCCAGATCCAGAATCGAGACTGCATCCGGAGTCTGCTGCAAAAATGCATCAAGTAGCTCCTTGGCTTTATCCAGCTCTCTTCTCAGCCGCGCCAGCTCTTCCTGTTCCCGCGTGTGCTGCCCTCCTTCCCTCGCCTGTTTGTACATGCGGTAGCACGGAATCGTCAGCAGCAGCGCGTACAGTAAGTTCAGCGAAAAGAAAGACCACAAATCAATTCTCTCGGGATAGTGGCGCAGCAACAGTACGCTGACTGGAATCCAGCCGATGATGAGTGTTAACGAAAGCATAAAACTACTTGAGCCTATTGGTATCATCACAACCTCCGCTGTTCTTTGCTGAGTAGTATGGACTGTCGTAACTAGCATGGATTGGATTGAATATAATTTTCAGAAATATGTAAAAACAACAATATAGACTGGACGAACTTTTTTAGGATTCTTAAAAATTATAAACTTTTTTCCAATGTGTGGCTATTCCTTGTCATTCGACATATTACGACAAAACGCAGGCAAAACCCCAACAAAACACTCCTTCATGGCTAAAGTTCGCGGTGCGGCCAGAAATCAGGGCACATCCCCTTGTGTTCGCTTGTTCTTCAGCAAAAAAAGCGCCCTCCCGAGGACGCTCCACCTCTTCGTTTCCCGCACTTGTTCCATCGCTCAACACGCAGCAGCGCACTACTGAAAATCTTCCTCCGGCTCGCCCTGTCCGGTCGTCTGTCCTGACGGGATCGGATAGGCCGGAGTCGCCGTGTCCGTTATGTTTCCGACCGCGGAAAAAATCATTTGCGCCGCTTCGGCGAGCTGCTCTTTTTCTATAGTGGCGGGCACATCTCCCGCTCTGTCTGCCTCACCCGCCGCTTTTTGCCGCGTGACGAGCACAGCGGGAATGCCTGCCACGGTCAACGGCGCAAGCTCCCTTTGCTGCTCTGCACGCGCGACTTCCAGCGCAGACTGCTGTGCTCCCGCTTCCGCCAGCAAGCCAGTCGCCAGAACGGCTTCCCGGCGCCCGGCGAAGGCCGTTACGTCTCCGCTCCGCCCCACCGCATCGACGTAGTAGGCGGCGACGATTTTTTGCCTGTCCTGCTCGGTCAGCGATTCGCTGAAGGCCCACTGCCCGCGCTGGCCCGCTGTCACGGCGCCAAAGCTGACCAGTTGCACCTCGGTATCGAGCTGGCTCTCGGACAGCTTGCGGGCGACCTCAAGCATGACTGCCACGCCGGAGGCATTGTCATTAGCCCCTGGCGACGAAGCGGCTGAATCGTGGTGGGCGAGGATGAGCACGCGCTGGCCTGTTGCCGCCTCTGTCGGCTTTTTCGTCGCGATGATGTTGTAGGCAGTATGCCGCCTTGTCACGCCGCCCTCGACCTTCACAGTGGCTCTCAGCGGCTGTTTCAGCGCCCGCTGCCGGAGCAGTTGCCCTTCCTCCCGCGACAGGCCGATGACCGGAACTGACATGTCCAGCGGCTCGCCCAGCGACGCCCGCCATTCCCCCTCGCGATCGTTCCAGACGATGACCGCCACGGCTCCGGCGGCAGCGGCCTGTCTGACCTTTTCGCCAAACGGAATTTCCCCGCGCTTGACCAGTGCAATTTTCCCCCTCGCCGCGCCGCTGGCAAAATCAGCGGCCCGGCCATAGCCCGCATCGACCAACTCTGCCGTCTGCGCGCCGTTTTGTCCAAACGTCAATGGCAGCGCCGCCCAGCTCCGCTCCCAGCCTTCGATCGCCAGAGACAGGCTCGCGGGCTTTTGGTACGTATGATAATAAAAAGGCTGCAAGGCAGTCTCATAACCGTATGAGCGCAAGGCATTCTCCACATATACCCCTGCGGCAAATTCCGTCTCGGTCGCGGCTGGTCTCGCTGTTTTCGCCAGGCGCTCCACATGGCTGTACAACAGATCGGCATCCATCCCTGTGCGCGCCTGATTCGCATATGCCTGCGGCAGCGCGAAAGACAGCGGCAACAGGCTTCCCCAAACAAGCAGTGCTCCTAGTGCGTAATGACCGGCGGATCGCATGGCATTCTCCCTTCTTCCTGATGCGGTTTGCCTTTATTATGGGCCGCCCTGCCAAACAGCGTCTAGTCAGAATAGTTAGTCAAATACCAGCACGCGCCGTCAGCGGCGGACAGCTTTCGTTTTCCTTCTGCCCAAATCGGCTCGCAGGCACATCTAGTCTTCGCCGAACGCGTCGATTTGTCGAGACGGCGGCGCCTATATGAAAACTTAATAGAGTAGCGCTTCTCCCCGCTAAATAATTGATAGCGGATTTTCCGTTTTCAAATTGACCCTGCGCAGTGCGATTTGCTACTGTTGTATCAAAATCATAAACCGTTGGAAAAAAGCGGATGGAACCACTAGAGGAGGACTCACCATGCTATATGTCGATGGCAAATGGGTTGAAGAGGGGCAAGCGGCCGTTCAACCGGAAGATCGCGGTTACAACTTTGGGGACGGCATTTACGAAGTCGTACGAATCTACAAAGGGCGCCTGTATCAGTGGGACGCGCATCTGACGCGGCTGTTCCGCAGCGCCCGCGAGATCAAGCTTGCGCTGCCGTGGAGCGCTGAAGAGCTGACCCAGTTGGCCAAAGAACTGCTTTTGAAAAACAACATCACCGAGCAGGACGATGCGACTCTCTACTTGCAAATTTCTCGCGGCGCAGCTCCGCGCATTCACGATATCCCGAGCGGCATCAAGCCTGTCATCATGGCTTTTGTCCGCCCCAAAGCCCGACCTGTAGAGGACTTGAAAAAAGGCTGGACAGCCCAACTCGTCGAAGACATCCGCTGGCTGCGCTGTGACATCAAGACGCTGAACCTGCTGGGAGCCGTACTGGTCAAGCAGTACGCGAAGGACGCCGGAGCGCAAGATTCGATTTTGCACCGCAACGGCATCATTACAGAGTGCAGCTCGGCCAATCTGTTTGCGGTAAAAAACGGCGAGCTGTACACGCATCCGGCTGACCACTTGATCCTGCACGGCATTACCCGCCAGGTCGTCCTTGATCTGGCGAAGGCAAACGGCATCGTCGCCCACGAGACGGTTTTTGACATCGCCTTCCTGAAGCAAGCCGACGAGCTGTTCCTCACCAGCACGACAGCGGAAATCATGCCGCTTGTATCCGTCGATGGCGAGGCCGTTGGCAACGGACAGCCCGGTCCTGTCACAGCGAGGCTGCAAGCTTTGTTTGAACAGCACATTCACGACAGCGTGCTCGTCTAATTCGATTGATTCCATAAAGAAAGCTCTCCTGACTGGCAGTACGCCCAGGAGAGCTTTTCGCGTATGTTCGCCAACAAACAGCCTAGCGGCGCAAATTCCACTCATCCGTCGCATAGCGCGTCCGGGCGAGCTCCTCCGCCAATGCCAGTTCCTCGTCTGTCAACGCGGACGGCACCAGCTCCACTTCCAGTCCGGTGGCGAAGCCTTTGGAAAACGCTTCAATCGCTTCCTGCAAGCTCACAGGCCGCGGGCTTACCTCGTTGATCGTCACCGCTTTTTGGCGGAAGCTGTCCATCATCCGCTGCTTGACGCGGTCCGACGGGAAGTGCAGCAGCGAGAACAGCAATTCGACGTCCATATCGAGCAAAATGGAGCCGTGCTGGAGGATGACGCCCTTTTGGCGCGTCTGCGCGCTGCCTGCGACCTTTTTCCCTTCCACGACCAGCTCATACCACGATGGCGAGTCGAAGCAAGCGGACGAGCCTGGAGAGGTGTACTTTTCTTTTTCCTCCTCGCTCGCAAGCGACACCATCTCTGCTGCCAGGCCGAGGTTTTGAAAGCCGTGCAAAAGGCCGAGACTGATGATTTTGTACGCCTCGGTGACGCCGGACGGCATCCGCGGATGCTCCTCCGACACGATCACGCTGTAGGTCAGCTCCTGATCGTGCAAAACGGCACGTCCTCCTGTCGCGCGGCGGACAAAGCCCAGCCCGCGCTTTTGCACTTCCTCCAGATTGATTTCCTTGATCGCCTTTTGAAAATAGCCAATCGACAAAGTAGCCGGGTCCCACGTGTAAAAGCGAACGGTCGGGGGCACCTTGCCCTCGCTGTGCAACTGCAAAATCGCCTCGTCCACAGCCATGTTCATCGCCGGAGACATCGCTTCCGTCACGATATAGCGCCACTGTTCCATCGTATGTACCTCCCTACTCACAACACCTTCATTTTACGCTT
This sequence comes from Brevibacillus sp. FW301-21C12A, assembly GCF_058788915.1. NCBI lineage: Bacteria > Bacillati > Bacillota > Bacilli > Caryophanales > Paenibacillaceae > Brevibacillus > Brevibacillus sp. FW301-21C12A. The sequence continues at coordinate 224,302 of NZ_JBYTBG010000002.1, read as the reverse complement.
CTCCCCATAGGACGGCAAGGCTTGGATCGGCTGCATCAACGAGCCGTCTCCTCGATGATCGCCATGACCTGCGCCAGCGCGTCCTGCTGCTTTTCGCTTGCGGCGCGCAGCTTCTCCGTAATCGCCGGACGCTTTTGCTGCAAACGGTCCAGCGCCCGGATCAGGCTGTCTGCGCTCAACGCTTCCTCTTCGAGCACCTCGCAAAAGCCTTGCTGCTCAAAAGAGCGGGCATTCAATATCTGGTCTCCCCTGCTCGCCGCCCGCGACAACGGCACGAGAAGCATCGGCTTTTGCAGTTGCAAAAACTCGTAAATCGCATTGGAGCCTGCGCGCGAGACGACGAGGTCGGTCATCGCCAACAGGTCAGGCAGCTCGTCCTGGACGTACTCGAATTGCCGATAGCCGTCCCGCTTCAGGCTGTTGTCCAACTGATTTTTGCCGCAAATGTGCACGACAGAAAAACGCTTGGTCAACGCGTCGAGCGTGCCGCGAACGGCTTCGTTCAACCGCCTCGCCCCCAGGCTGCCGCCCATGACGAGCAGCACCGGTTTGTCCGGGGAAAAGCCGCACAGCGCAAGCCCCGCTTCCTTCCGGCCTGTTTTCAGCTCGTCGCGAACGATCGCCCCTACATGTGTCCCTTTGCCCTTGGGCAAATGCTGGAGCGTATCGGGAAACGTCGCGCACACTTTAGCGGCAAAAGGCAGCGACAGCCTGTTGGCGAGTCCCGGCGTCAGATCGGACTCGTGCAGGACGACAGGCAGCCCATTCAGCCAGGCGCCAAAGACGACGGGCACGGAGACGAATCCTCCTTTGGAAAAGACGACAGCCGGCTTCCAGGCTGCGAGAAAGCGGTAAGCTTGCCAGGCGCCTTTGCCTACGCGCAGCGGGTCGGTGAAGTTTTTCCAGTCGAAATAACGGCGCAGCTTGCCTGTCGCAATGCCGATGTAGCGCACGCCGTCGAGCCTGCTGACCAGCTCCCGCTCGATCCCTGTCGTCGAGCCGATGTAGGCGACCTCCCAGCCTTGCTGCAAAAAACGCGGGATGAGCGCGAGGTTGACGGTGACGTGCCCCGCGGAGCCGCCGCCTGTAAATACGATCCGTTTGTTCATCATTGGTTCTCTCTCCCCGAAATGTCGGATCAATCCCATCTGTTCATGATAGCATCATTCGGAAAGAAAAACCGCCCTGTAAAAAGGCGGCTTTTCCAAAAGAGAGCTATTGTGCTTGCGGCTGGTAGCGCAGAATCGGCTTGCGCGCCGCTGTCGCTTCGTCCAGACGTTTGACCACGGTTGTGTGCGGCGCTTCCTGTACAAGCTCAGGCGTTTCCTCGCACTCGCGGGCAATTTGCAGCATAACGTCGATGAACTCGTCGAGCGTTTCTTTCGTTTCGGTTTCGGTTGGCTCAATCATCAGGCACTCGTCGACAATCAGCGGGAAGTAGATAGTTGGCGGGTGATAACCGAAGTCGAGCAAGCGTTTGGCGATGTCGAGCGTGCGTACGCCCAGCTTTTTCTGGATCACGCCAGACAAAACAAACTCATGCTTGCAGACGCGGTCATACGGCAGATGGTAAGCCGTAGCCAGACGGCGCATCATGTAGTTCGCGCTGAGCACCGCATTTTGCGACACTTGCAGCAAGCCTTCCGGACCCATGGTGCGGATGTAGCTGTGAGCGCGCACGAGAATGCCGAAGTTTCCGTTGTAGCCTTTTACGCGGCCGATGGAAGCCGGACGGTTGCTGTCCCAGTAGAAGCTGCCGTCTTCTTTTTTCGCCACGATCGGCGTTGGCAAAAACGGTTCGAGAATCTTTTTCACGCCGACAGGGCCAGCACCTGGTCCGCCGCCGCCGTGAGGGCCTGTAAACGTTTTGTGCAAGTTGAGATGCACCACGTCGAAGCCCATGTCGCCTGGACGGGCAATGCCGAGGATCGCATTCGCGTTCGCTCCATCGTAATACAAGAGGCCGCCTGCTTCGTGGACGATTTTCGCCATTTCCACGATGTCTTCCTCGAACAGACCGAGCGTGTTCGGGTTGGTCAGCATGAGTGCCGCTGTATCAGGGCCTACGGCATCGCGCAGCGCCTGAATGTCTACCAGGCCGCGCTCGTCAGAGGCAATCGTGACGGTGTCCAGTCCTGCTACCGCTGCAGAAGCCGGGTTCGTACCGTGCGCGGAGTTTGGCACGATGACTTTTGTGCGGTGGCCTTCGCCGCGGCTCTCGTGGTACGCGCGGATCATCATCAGACCTGTCCACTCGCCTGCTGCCCCCGCAGCCGGTTGCAGCGTAACTGCGTCCATCCCGGTGATTTCAGCCAGCTCTTCTTGCAGGTTGTACAAAAGCTCCAGTGCGCCTTGTACGGTTTCTTCCGGCTGGTACGGGTGCGTCTGCGCGAAGCCTGGGTAGCGGGCAACGTCTTCGTTGATTTTCGGGTTGTATTTCATCGTGCAAGAACCGAGCGGGTAGAACCCGTTGTCTACCCCGTGGTTGCGACGGGACAATTCGGTGTAGTGACGAACCAACTGCAGCTCGGATACTTCCGGCAGTTCAGCAGGAGTTTCGCGGATGAGGTGCTTCGGCAGCAGGCTTGCCACCTCTACCTCTGGTACATCCAATGCCGGCAGATTGTAGCCCACACGGCCCGGTTTGCTCATTTCAAAAATCAGTGCTTTTTCCTGGTCGTTACGCACGTGTGATCGCCTCCAATTCAGCCGCCAATGTGTCGATTTCTTCCTTGGTCCGCAGCTCGGTTACCGCAAGCAGCGTATGGCCCGCGTATTCCGGGTAATCCAGTCCCAGATCGTAGCCGCCGATGATGCCAGCGTCAAGCAGCTTTTTGTTTACTTCTGCCACCGGCTTGGACAGTTTGACTACGAATTCGTTGAAGAATGGAGCGGCAAAGACCACTTCCAGACCTTTTGCCTGCAGCGCTTGCTTGGCGTAATGCGCTTTTTGCAAGTTCATCATCGCCATTTCCTGTACGCCCTGTTTTCCGAGCGCAGTCAGGGTGATCGCAGCCGCCAGTGCCAACAGAGCCTGGTTGGAGCAAATGTTCGAAGTCGCTTTTTCACGACGGATATGCTGTTCACGAGCTTGCAGCGTCAGTACGAAACCGCGCTTGCCGTTCTCGTCTTTGGTTTGCCCGACGATCCGGCCTGGCATTTTGCGCATCAGCTTGGTAGTCGTTGCGAAATATCCGCAGTGTGGTCCGCCAAACGATGCCGGAATGCCGAACGGTTGCATATCGCCCACCACGATGTCAGCGCCCAGTTTGCCTGGCGCTTCCAATACGCCCAGCGCAAGCGGGTTGGAAGAAACGATGAACAGAGCGCCTTTGCCATGAGCAATCGGCTCGACCGCTGCCAAGTCTTCCACGTTTCCGAAGAAGTTAGGATATTGCACGATAACGGCCGCTGTGTTTTCGTCAATCAGCGCTTCCAGAGCTTGTGTGTCGGTTACGCCGTCGTTGTTGATGCCGACTTCAACCAGCTCTACGCCTTGACCGTACGCGTATGTTTTCAGAACGCCGCGCGCTTCCGGGTGCACAGCACGGGAAACGATGACGCGCTTTTTGCCAGTGTGACCAGCCGCCATCATCGCCGCTTCTGCCAAGGAAGTCGCTCCGTCGTACATGGAGGAGTTCGCTACTTCCATTCCGGTCAGTTCACACACCATAGTCTGGAATTCAAAAATGGCTTGCAGCTCGCCCTGGCTGATTTCAGGCTGGTAAGGCGTATAGGCGGTAAAAAATTCTCCGCGCAGCAACATGTGGTTGACTGTGCTTGGCGCATAGTGCTGGTAAACGCCAGCACCCAAAAAGTTGACGTGCGTGCTGAAGTTCACGTTTTGATTAGCCAGACGCGTGAAGTATTTCACCAGATCAGGCTCGGACAGAGCTTCCGGAATGTTCAGCGCCCCTTTGAAGCGCACTTCTTCCGGGATGTCTGCAAACAGTTCTTCTACACTGGAAATGCCAAGAGTTTCGAGCATTTCGCGCTTGTCCTGATCGGTTTGGGGCAGGTAGCGGTATTTCACGAACGTTGTCCTCCTCAAAATAGGATGTATAGTGGGCGATTGCTTAGTTTTTCGGACGTTTATAAAACGGAGCGGCGACAACCTCTGCTTTGAGGCGTTTTCCGCGAATTTCCACTTCCAGTTGGGTGCCAAGCGCCGCATGTTCGCTTTTCACGAGCGCCAATCCGACGTTTTTCTTCAAGGTAGGGGACTGCGTGCCTGTCGTCACTTCGCCCACCAGCTCTTCGCCGACGTAGACCGGATAGTGCGTGCGCGGAATGCCGCGGTCGATCATCTCGATGCCGACGAGCTTGCGCGGCGCGCCGTTTTCTTTTTGCGCCTTGAGCACCTCTTGGCCGATGAACGGCACTTCTTTGTCCACCTTCACCGCGAAGCCGATGCCTGCTTCAATCGGCGTGATGTCCTTGCTCAGCTCCTGGCCGTACAGCGGCAGCTTCGCTTCGAAGCGCAGCGTGTCGCGCGCGCCAAGTCCGCAAGGCAGAAGCCCGTCTTCCTTGCCCGCTTCAAGCAACGCGTCCCACAGTTCAGCGGCACGCTCTGCAGGCAGGTAAATTTCAAAGCCGTCCTCGCCTGTATAGCCTGTGCGGGATACCAGCGCGGAAATGCCAGCGACCTCTACGTCGCGCTCGAAACGGAAGAAGCCGATTTTCGACAGGTCTGTGGCGGTCAGCTTTTGCAAAATCGACTCGGCCAAAGGCCCTTGAATGGCGATTTGCGCCGTTTGCGGCGAAATGTTTTCAATCGTGACACCCGGAATCAGGTGCTCTTCCAGCCATGCAAAGTCTTTGTCAATGTTTCCTGCGTTGATGACAAGCAGGTAATGGTCGTCCGCGTATTTGTAAACGAGCAGATCGTCGACCGTACCGCCGTCCGGGTAGCAGAGCACGCTGTACTGCGCTTGCCCGACAGCCAGCTTGGACACGTCGTTGGTGGTGACGCGCTGCAAGTATTCGAGCGCACTCTCGCCTTTTACGTCTACTTCTCCCATGTGGGATACATCAAACAGACCTGCTTTCGTCCGAACGGCTTCGTGCTCCTGGCCAATGCTGGAAAACTGTACAGGCAGCTCCCAGCCGCCGAAGTCGATTGTCTTGGCGCCGTATTTTGCGTAGGAATCAAACAGTGGCGTTCTTTTCAGATTGGACATGTGTGGCACCTCCCAAAAACTGTTAGTCGGCATTTCTCCCCATGAAAAAACAGAGGCGAAAAAACGGGTACACCAAAAGAACGGTGCCCATTTCTCCTCCTCTGTCCTTGGTACCTGAGAGTTACCTTGCCAATCAAGCGCGGCGGGGATCACCGCGCTTGCAAGTTTCCCCTTTGGTGGCTCCGATTTCGAGCTCTCTCCAGAGTTGCGTCCAGTAGAGGTTCTTTTGCCTGAGAGATTCACCGTTCCCGGCTTGCTCCTTCGGCGCTGCAGTGGTTCGCGCAGTCTCTCCCTGCTACTATCATTCGCGTTGGTTAGATGGTCATACATAAGTTTTTGCTATGATTTCCATACTAATGAATGAACTTCCTCTATATCCTACCATGAGAGTCCGCCGTTGAAAATATGCAAATTAACAGTCAGATCAAGAAATACTTAACAAAATGATGAACACGATCATAAATGTTAAGTTTTTTGATAAAGCGCATGAAAGTTATGGCAGAGCTGTGTAAAGGAGTAACGTATATGCCGAATATTCCTGTTTCATTTGACACGAGCTGGATATCCCCGCTGACGGAGCGAATGCACGAAGACGGCCCCTGGGACAAGTGGGAGCTGTTCAAGCTGGCGCTGGAAGCGGAAGAGGCCATGGCTGTTCGCGAGTTCGATCAGTTGCAATGCCTGAAATACTTGCCGCTGCTCTCCCCGTTTCCCCACCAGTTGCAAACGGCGGAGCGAGTGCTCAACGACATGCGCGGACGCGCGATCCTCGCCGACGAGGTCGGACTGGGCAAGACGATCGAAGCCGGGCTGATTATGAAGGAGTACATGGTCAGGGGTCTGGCGAAAAAAATTCTCGTGCTCGTCCCCGCCTCCCTCGTCATCCAATGGACGAAGGAGTTGCAGCAAAAATTCGGGATTCCCGCCGTGGCGCAAAAAAAGGAGTACATGTGGCGGCAGCATGAAGTCGTCGTCGCCTCCATCGACACGGCGAAACGAGATCCGCACCGCCGCCACGTCCTCGACATCGACTACGACATGCTGATTATCGACGAGGCGCACAAGCTGAAAAACAAGCGGACGCGAAACTATCAGTTCGTGAAGGAAATTCGCAAAAAATATTGCCTGCTGCTCACGGCTACGCCGATCCAGAACGAAATGGACGAGCTGTACAACCTGATTAATTTGTTGAAGCCGGGGCACCTCGGCCACTCCACGTCGTTTTCCTCCAATTACGTCGAAGGAAAGCGACAGTCGAAAAACAGCGACAAATTGCGCGAAGAAATTGAAAAGGTGATGATTCGCAACAAGCGAAGCGACGGCGGCATCCAGTTCACCAGTCGCCGCGTCCAGTCGATTCCGATTGAGCTGTCGCAGGAAGAGATGGAGCTGTACGAGGGCGTCACCCGCTTTGTGCGCGACCAGTACCAGACAGGAGCTGGCCTGTTCAACTCGCTCGCCTTGATTACGTTGCAGCGCGAGGTTTGCTCCAGCAAGGAAGCCTCGTTCATGACGCTGTACAACATGCACCAGCGCACCAGCGAAGACTCCCCCCTGCGCGGCCGAATTTTGGAGCTGGTGGAGATGATTAAGCGGATCGAGACGCATTCCAAGGCGGCCAAAACGGTCGAGCTGATCCAGGAGATCAACGACAAAGTCATCATTTTCACCGAGTACCGGGCGACGCAAAACTACCTGCAAAAATATTTGCATGACCACGGCATTACTTCTGTGCCGTTTCGCGGCGGCTTCAAGCGCAGCAAAAAAGACTGGATGACCGATTTGTTTCAAAACCGCGCGCAAGTACTGATCGCCACAGAGGCTGGCGGGGAAGGGATCAACCTGCAGTTTTGCAACCAGGTCATCAACTACGACATGCCGTGGAACCCGATGCGCGTCGAGCAGCGGATCGGCCGTGTCCACCGTCTCGGCCAGAAGCGGGACGTGCACATTTACAATTTGTCCACCGTCGGCACGATTGAGGAGCACATTTTGAAGCTGCTGTACGAAAAAATCGACCTGTTCGAGATGGTCATCGGCGAGCTGGACGACATCGTGGAGCGGCTGAATCTCAACTCGTCGCTGGAAGAAAATTTGACGCAGATCATCATGGATTCCAAATCGGCCCGCGAAATGGCGTTGAAGCTCGACAACATGGGCCACGCCATCCGCGCCAGCAGACAACAGCACGCATCCCCTGCCCTGTCGGAAGCGGCAGAGCAGTAGCAGAAAAAACGCACACAAGAAAAGAGGTTTCTCCTGATGCAAGCCAACCAGGTCAGGCAATTTGTAGAGCGCTACCTCGCGACTTTTTCCGCGCACATCGTCGAAGCCCACCCGGATTACTTGACGGTCAAGCTTCCGGTCGAGGTCGACAAGGATATCGGCAACCGCCCGTTTTACTGGAGCTGGGTCGACAAAATGAACCTGGCCTACCAGCCGCTCGTGCTTACCTTTGCGTTTCACCCGGACCGGATGCCGGACGGGCTGCGGGCCGAGCATCTGCATCTGGGCGCTGCGCGCATGCAGCAAATTTTTGCCTCGGCGAAAAAGCACGGGCGCTTTTTATGCATGTACGAGCAAAATACCGCTTCCTTGCCAAGCACCGGCAAGCGTCGCTCCACGCCGCTCGTTCCCTGGCTCGGGCTCAACCTGAAAGTATCGCTCATCTGCGACAAGCGGCGCGACATCATGCTCTATCTCGGGATCAACCTGCATCAGCCGCGCCTCGTGCACGACTTTTCCTCGTTTTTGTTTCAGTTGACGCTTGCGCCCGCGATCCCGGACTACTTTTACACGCTCGACCGGAAGCTGTCTGTGGAAGACGCGCTGGAGCTGGCCCGGCAGGAGGTCGATGCGGTCATCGCGCAGGAAGACCAGGAGTGGGCCGTAGAGGCGCGGGCGCGACTGACGGAGGAGCTGGACATCCTCGCCGCCTACTACGAAGAGCTGGCCCGACGAGAGCCGCCTGCCGAACAGAGCGAGACAGAAGCAGCCGAGGCGGAAGCGGTAGAGTCCCCGGAGCAAAAAGCCTCGATCCCGCTGCCTGCGCGCGACGCCGTCCCCGCCAGGGAGGCTGTTGTCGAAGCTGCGCAGACGCTTGACGAATACCGCTCTTCCGGCGGGCGAATCCTCGACTTTTTACGTGCCAATGGCGTCCAGGTGACGCCGCGCGAGGAAATCAACCAGGAGGAATGGAAAAAAAGCACGCCGGAAGAAGAAAAACAGCGGCGGATGGACGAGCTGCGCTGGCAGTACGAGCCGCGCATCGAGGTTCATTTTATTAACGGCGGACTGTTTTACTTGCACTCTGCTCCGCCTGTCATTAAAGCGCATCCGGCAAAAACGGTGCGCCATCTCCCCGCATCCGGGCGAATCATGTAAAAGATCAGCGAGAAGAAGTCCTGCGGAACTGACAAGTTGCAACAAATCTTTTTGCCATAGCTGGTTACAATAGGAATAAGCTTAGCCTGTACAAAAGGTGGTGCATGTTTGTGACCAGACGATTCCTCCCCCTTCTCGGGGTGCTCTTGTCTTTTGCGTTGCTCGCCTGGCCTGTCCACGCAGAGGAGAGCTGGGACAGAGAGTTTCACGCCCAAATCCAGACGTGGATGAACGAACTCGCCAACCGCGATCCGCAATTCAAGGAGTGGCAAAAAGCCGATACAGAAGTGCAGACGCTCGGCCCGAATCAACATCAGTGGCTGGTCAGCATCAAAAAAACAGACAGACAGGTAGGGTACCTGGTCGTGGGAGAGGCCGCCGAAGCGCCTGCCCAGGAAAAATTCGTGCTGTTGGAATACGGGGTCGGGGAATACATTTTGTTCGACGATGCCTTTGCCCCGCGGGAAATTGCCGCAGAGCCTGTCTACGACGGATTCGCTTCCCACTGGCTGATCGCCCGCCAGTCGTCGCCGCAACTGGTGAACGCCAAAACAGGCGAAGCGTACCCCGCTTCCTTCGCCGCAAACGAGCCAGTCTTTCGCAGCCTGGCTGCGCAAAATCTGGTACAGACCGGGCAGCGGCTGACAGGGACGCGCATCCTGCAAGGGACGCAAAAAGATCCGTTCGACCAGATCGGCTGGGTCAGCCAGTTGTACGGGGACAGCGCAATTTCATGGCCGCAGTTGTGGCAGCAGCAAAGCGATGCACCCGTGACGCTGACCGTTCCGCTGTACCACTCCCAGGTGCTCGCCCCGTTCGTCGTCGGCTCGCTTCATTTGTGGAACGATCAAAATGCTTACGTGGGAGTATGGGATGAAGGACTGCGCTTTGTCCCCTACGCTTACGCTGACAAGGTCGGAAAATTTTACGTAGCGGGACAGCCGCAGAGCTGATCCGTCGCTTTTGGCAAAAAAACAAGCTCCCTGCCAGTCGCTGGCGGAGAGCTTGTTTTTGATTGGGCTGCGCATGCTTGTCTAGCGAAGGCGCAGCCTTTGGCTTTTTTCGATCAATGATGATCGGTTGGGGAAAGGCGTTCGTGTACGGCATGAAAAACTTCATTGGCCGTCATTCCCTCTGCATTGATTACCGACGCACCTGTAATCGTCTTGTTCTGATCGCCCAAGACGTTTATATCCTGACCCGTAATCACGATCGCGTCGACCACCTGTTGCCAGTTTCCCAAATCGACGACATCATAGCCGTTATCGCACAGCATTTTGCGAATCTGGGAAAGGGACTTTTCTACCGCTACTCTCGCCATACGCACCGCACCCTCCGTCCGCTTACCAAGGTAGGATTATTTGCGCCACAACAGCCGGATCGACATAGGGATCGCCCCGAACCAGCGTGCCGACCAAGGCTCACGCGGAGCCTTTCGCTGACGCCGTTCATCTTTTGGCGTATCCATGTACTGGACAAACAATTTCGTCAGGTACTTCAAATACTCTTGAAAGGACATCGCACGTGACCTCCTTCGTACTCGCAGATACACGCCGTCTTTTTTCCGGCAATAGCGCTGTCCTTTTTTATTGTTTCCCGTCTTTTGCGCTTTCAACCACCTGCGCCTTAATTTCGTCCACGATCGCCTCCAGGCTTTTTCCGGTCGTATCCACCTGGATCGGGGCAAAATCGTACGCCCCCGCGCGTTCCGCCATCAATGTTTTCACACGTTCTGCCACCCCGCCGGAAAGCAGCGGGCGCGAAGTATCGTTTTCCAGCCGCCTGATTAATTCTTCTTCGCTGGCATAAAGCGCGATCACGGTTCCTTTTGCCAGCATGACCTCGACATTTTGCTTGCGCAGGACAGCTCCTCCGCCTGTCGTCAAAACTTGCGGACCATCGTCCAGAAGCTGTGACAGCAGGCGGGACTCCGCATCGCGAAAATACGTCTCCCCGTGCCGGGCGAACAGCTCCGGGATGGAGCAGCCTTCCTTTTCGATGATCGCGGCATCCAGGTCATGGTGCGCGATTCCCAAAGAATCGGCCAGCGCGACGCCGACCGTCGTCTTTCCGGTTCCCATAAAGCCGACCAGAATCAAGTTTTTCATTTTGTTTCCGCCACCTTTCCACTCGCTTTTCGCGTTTGAATTTTTACGGTTTTCTCGGCTGGATTGTAGTCCGTATCCCATTCGAATACGTCAGCGAAAAACGACAGCGGCACCATCGTGCGCTCCTTGATTTCCGTCAGCGGATGACCGAGGTCGAGCTTTTGCCCATCGCGGATGGCGAAGCGTTCCCGCTCCTTGACGAACACTTCTCGGCCATTGCCTCTTACGCGAATCATCTGCTTTTCCTGATCCCAGCTTATGGCAAGCCCCATTTTTTCCCCCAGCTCGCGCAGCGGCAAATACACCGTGCCGCCTGTCGCCCTGGCCGGAATGGACGGATAAAAGCTCATGTTGTTGATGATCGTCGTGATGTACGGCTCCAGTTGCACAGCGCCCAGGCCTTCGCGATTCGGCTTTTTCGTCGCGTACACGAAGTATTTCGCTTCGCCTTGCAGCGTTTGCCCCAGCGCCTGGTCGAGATGCTCGGCCCCGATCACGCTGCCGTGGTAGTTTTGCTGCACGCGGTGCAGAAAACGTTTGTACGCGTCATCGCCAATCTGCTTGCGCAAATGGTCAAACAGCAGCGCCCCTTTCGAATACCACGTCCAATGGAACTCTTCTTCGGTCGCGAACTTTTGCAACGGCTTGTCCAGGCTGCCGTTGGGGTAGCGCTCCTGCAAGCGGCGGGCGTCGCGATTGTACTCATCGAGCAGCGTGGAGGCCGACTGCGCTCCGTACCGGTTTTGCAAGTAATGGTACACGCTCAGCTCCACAAGCCCTTCGTCCAGCCAGCCGTGAGACGCTTCCAGCGTCGCCACGCTGTTGTACCACCACAAATGGGCGATTTCATGCGGCAACCAGTGGTCGATCAGATTGCGCTGGTACATGTCGCGCTTGAAAATGGCGAGATTGGCGTACTCCATCGCATACGTCGTGCCCGTGCTCGTCTCGGCAATCGCGACGTGCGGATACGGAAGCGGTCCGTACCAGTCGTTGTACGTAGGAAACACCGACTCCGCAATCGTCTTGATCCGCTGGATGTTGCCTTTGTCCACGGACGCAATATCGACAGACAGGTTCGGCCCCATCTGGATCGTCTCCACATGATACAGCGGGCTGCCGACCAAGGCGAAATTGAGCAGCTTTTTGCCCTCGTAGCGGATTAGCTGCTTGCTGCCCTCGACTGCCTTTGTACTGCCCCGGCCCCACGAGCTGACCCAGTTGTAGCCTTTCGGGGAGACGAAGGAGACGTCGTAGTCGGCGTAATGGTAGACGAACGGATCGCCAAAATCTACCCGTTGCGGCGGATCGTACCATTTTCCTTGCTGGTTTTGCGCGCCCAGCATCGGATACCACGTCGTCAGCGTCCAGATGTCGTCCTTGACGCCAAAGCGCGTCCCTCTGCGCGGCACCGGATTTTCAAACTCGATCGCGAGCGTCCCGCGCATTTCCGCTCCCAGCGGGTTTGCCAGCTTGACCGTGGACAGGCCGCGTTCAAAGGCAAGCGGCTTGTCTTTGTAGCGGATCGACTTGACCGTCATTTTGTTCCACAAATAATCGTAGACGTACAGACGCAGGTCTGCCGTCTGCGGATTGTCAAATTCGACCGTCATTTTTCCGGTAATTTTCGCTTCCGACGTATGCAACTCGGCTTGAATGTTATACACGGGATGCAAGTCTTTCACAAGGGAAGGCAACGGCGGATCGTAGGAAAACGGATCGACCCCCGGCTGCTCTGCCACGGTCGCCTGGCTCGTTTGAAAAAAGCCCGAGATCTGCGGCCAGTAGCTGATGATCCCGATGGAGCCAAACATGACGAGAATGGTGATGCATACTAATAAGCTTGTTTTTTGCAAAGTCTTCATGACAGCCCCCAAAAATCGCTCGGCTGCAAGCGTGCGTTTTTTATCGTAATGGATAGGATAGACCGCTTGCGGGTCGACAAAACAGTCGTACCGTTTTGTTCCATTGTAGCAAATAAAGGGCAGGGTGAGTAGAAATTCAGGAGATTCTGTCGAGAAAAAGCCGTCCGCCCTCGCAACAGCAAGGGTGAACGGCTCCGTGTGCTACCACGTCTCGTACATGATTTTTCCCGTTTGGGACAGGTCGTAGCCGCCAACTGCCTCAAGCTCCTTGGAAAAGGCAGCGGAGTGGAGAATATCCATGACCGTTTTCAGCAGCGCCCCGTTTTCCTCCGTTTTGAGAATGACGAGATCGTATCGTTCCTTGATCAGCGGAACAAACTCAACGCCGACCATGCGAGCCGCTTTTTCAATGCCCACTCCCACATCCGCTTCCTTGCGTGCGACCACTCCCGCTACAGCCAGATGGCTGTTCTCCTCCCGCTCGTAGCCATTCACGTCCCGCCCTGTGATGGACGCCAGCCGAAACTGCTCCTCGATCAGCGTGCGTGCCCCCGATCCTTTTTCCCGGTTGACCATCCGCACCCCGGACTTGGTCAGATCGGTCCAGGACAAAAGCTGTTTCGGATTGCCAGGCTGCACATAAAAGCCGGCCCAACGAGCCAACATGTTAACGACGACAAAGCGATGGCCGGATAAAAGACGGCGGACGTAAGGAACGTTGTAATCCATCGTCTCGCCATCAAACAAATGGGTGCTGACGATATCGGCTTTGCCTGTATACATGGCGACCAGACTGTTCAGCGAGCCTTGGTAGGAGCGCAGCGGACGAAGCGCTGCATCGCTTTTTTCCAGATGGCTGGAAAGCAAGTCGAGGCTGACATCCTGACCGCTGATGATGACATTGCGTCCGGTTGTCGGCTGGGCTTGTCCCGGCGCCTGCTGCGCTTGCCCCGGCACAGGTAACGTGTACGCCACCGGCTGCGCAGCCGCACGGTATCCCCCTTTGGCGCGCGTTTTGTACGCCTCCAGGTCGCTTTCGTCCACGCGCATCTGTCTCCCGACCCGATAAGCCGGCAGTTCTCCTTTTTTAATCAGATCGTAAACGGTCAGTTTGGAGATGCGCAAAAGCTTGGCAATTTCTTCTGTTGTGTACGACTTTTCATGGCTCATGTCATGCCTCCGCTCGGTTCTTTCCTTTCATTTTCTTTCAATTCTCGTAAAATCGCAATTGATTATTCACATATAGGAACTATAATCTATTTATATCCAGTTATAATTAAATATAACGAAACATCACATTGGAGGTTAGTTTTGATGAAAAAGCAATGGCTCGCTTTATGCGCAGCATTTACCCTGATGCTCGGCGCGTGTTCGACTTCCCAAACAGCTCCGCAGGCAAATGAGCCTGCCAAAACAGAGAACAGCCAACAACAACAGGCTCCACAGGCAGAGCTGATGATTTCCGCAGCGGCAAGCTTGACAGATGCCCTGAACGAACTGAAAACGGGCTTTGAAGCAGAAAATCCGGGAACAACCCTTACTTTCAACTTCGGCAGCTCTGGCAAACTGGCGACACAAATTGCCCAAGGCGCTCCTTCCGACGTCTTCCTGTCCGCCAGCAAAAAAGACATGGACGGACTGGACGAAAAACAACTGATTGTCAAAGACACGCGCCAAGACTTTACGAAAAACTCGCTCGTCCTGATCGCGGGAAAAGACAGCTCGATCGCGATTACTTCTTTTGAAGAACTGAACAATCCAGACATCAAGCACATCGCTGTCGGTGAGCCTGAGTCGGTTCCAGCGGGACGTTACGCCAAAGAAACGCTGGACACGCTGAAAATGTGGGAGTCGTTGAACGGCCGCATGGTATTCGGCAGTGACGTTCGTCAGGTACTGACCTTCGTGGAATCGAAAAATGCGGAAGTCGGAATCGTCTATTCCAGCGACGCCGCGATCTCCAAAGACGTGAAGGTACTCGCTACAGCGAAGCCGGAATGGCACAAGCCAATCGTCTATCCAGGTGCGGTCATCAGCGCTTCCAAACATACAGATGCAGCAAAAGCTTTCCTCGCCTACTTGACAAGTGACAAAGGAAAAGCGATCTTACAGAAGTACGGATTCCAATAAGCAGCAAAAGTTTATGACCGTTTGTGATTCACACAAGCGGTCACATTCTATTTCATGAAAAACGTCGAGACGTTCTCGCAGAAAAAAGGTGGGTTAGCGATATGGAAACGAATCTGACACCTTTGATGCTGTCGTTAAAAGTGGCTGCGCTATCCACCTCCTTTGTTTTTGTGCTTGGCATGCTTGGCGCGCGCTGGATGACGCAAAAAGAGTTTTGGGGCAAAAACGTGCTGGAGTCTTTTTTCCTGCTCCCGCTCGTCTTGCCCCCTACTGTTGTCGGCTTCGGTCTGCTGTTGCTGTTCGGAAAAAACGGATTTTTGGGCCAACTGCTTGAGCAATGGTTCGGTATCCAGGTCGTCTTTACGCTGTCGGGAGCGGTGATCGCCTCGATCGTCGTCTCGTTTCCGCTGATGTACCAGAGCGCCGCCGCAGCTTTTACCGGAGTCGACCAACGCCTGGAAAATGCCGCACGCACGATGGGCGCATCCGAGTGGCGCGTTTTTTGGACCGTCGCTTTCCCGCTGGCTTGGCCAGGGCTTTTGGCAGGACTTGTGCTGTCGTTTGCCCGCGGCTTGGGGGAATTTGGGGCCACGCTGATGCTCGCAGGCTACATCCCGGGAAAAACGGACACGATTCCGGTCGCCATCTATTTTGCCGTGGAAGCCGGACAAATGGAAAAAGCGCTGTTTTGGGTCGTCATCATCGTATCGCTCGGCATGGGCACCACTCTATGGCTCAACTGGTGGAGCCGACGCAACGTGCGCAGGTACGCCAATCAAAAGTAAGGCAGGAGGGAGAGCATCATGCTGGAAGTAGACATTCAGAAGCGCTTGCCAGATTTTGTGTTGGATGTCTCCTTTTCAACCGAACAGGAGATTGTCGTCCTCTTCGGCCCATCCGGTTCGGGCAAGACGACTATTTTGAACAGCATAGCCGGGCTTGTCCATCCCGATGGAGGGCACATTTCCTTGAACGGCCGCACGTTTTACAGCGCGGGGCAAAAACCGCTCGCCGTGCAGAAGCGCAACGTTGGCTACTTGTTTCAGGATTACGCCTTGTTCCCGCACATGACCGTTTCCCAAAACATTCGCTACGGTCTGCGAAAAGGGCACGAACTGCATCTGGAACCGCTTTTGACGACAGTCGGAATCGATCATCTTCTGGACAAGTACCCGCACCAGCTTTCGGGTGGGCAAAAGCAGCGTGTCGCGCTTGTGCGGGCACTCGCTACGGAGCCGGACATCTTGCTGCTGGATGAACCGCTTTCCGCGCTGGATACAGCCACGCGCAAGCAATGTCAGGACGAATTGCTCCGGCTTCACGAAATGTGGGGCATTCCGTTTCTGCTCGTCACCCACGACCGGGACGAAGCGGAAAAGCTCGGAGATACGATCCTTTTGATGGAAAACGGGAGAATCGTGGAAGCAAGCGCGCAAAAAAGCCATACAGCAACGTCGTCTTCCTGAATCGCAGGAGTTGGCGTTGCTGTATGGCTTTCTTTTATTACGGGATGGCTGCCAGTATGACTTTTACCGGGCAGTGATCGGCTCGATTTTCACATCGTTCTGCTTTGCCCATTTATGCACTTCCACCAAAAATTGCAGCACGTCGTGACTCTCATGATGGACGCAAAGCGTATCGGCTGCAAGCTCGATGACCTCGCCATTGACCGTCGTTACTTTTTGCTTGAGCACGAGCTGGCGCGTCTGCTCCATCCGCTCTTCCTTGCTGATGAGCACGCTGCCTTCCAACTCGCGCGGAGCCAGACGGCCATTCGGCATGTACGCCCGTTCCGCGAAAACTTCCTCGGCTACTTGCAGTCCATGCTCCAGCCCTGCTTCCACCAGCTTGCTGCCGGACAACGCGTACAGGATCAGCTCCTCGTCGATGTCGGCAATCGCCTGGACGACCGCCTCGGCAAGCTCGGGACGCTCTGCTGCTTCGTTGTAAAGCGCTCCGTGCAGCTTGACATGGTGCAGTTCTCCCCCCAAAGCGCGTGTCATGCCGGACAAAGCCGCTACCTGGTACAAAACAAGCTCATATACTTCGTTCACAGACAGGTTCATGGAGCGTCGTCCAAAGCCTTGTATGTCCGGGTATCCAGGGTGCGCTCCGATTTTTACATCGTGCTTGATCGCTGCCTCGATCGTTCTGCATATGAGATGCGGATCACCTGCGTGCAAACCGCAAGCAATGTTGACGGAGGTGATCCATTTCATAATTCCCAAATCCTCTGATTGTCGTCCTCGGCTGAAGCATTCGGCCATGTCGCAGTTAATGTCTAGATGAATCATGTATGTACGCCCCCACCTTTCCTCTCATGATCTATGTACGCGTATTGAAAGCGCATTCATCAGCGTTACTCCTGGAGTCTGCCTATTTATCTAGCATACCATGTACACTGCCTTGGCAAAAGGAAAAAAGCTGCCGAAAACTGGCAGCTTGTGAACAACTTATGTCGAACCGACCGTCGCTGGACTTCCCTCTTCTGCCGTCATTGTCTCGGCCAGCGCCATCACCTGGTTTTTTTCCTGTTTGTAATCGTATTCCTTCGCTTTGTCCGGCCTTGCATTGTTGTACTCCACCGGAATCTCGTGACGATGGGACCGCTCGATTTTGGTCACGAAATGCAGTTTCTCCATGATGCGGATCGTTTCGTCCAGCAGATTCGCATCTACGTACATGGAGACGTAGTTCAGCCGTTTGGAGATGTAATGAATGGTGCCAAATTTGCGTAAATTTTTGGCCGCTCGTGTGTTTTTTACCCACACGGCAACACCAAGACGTCGTTCTCTCATGTAACCGTTGGTCTCCTTTCCCTTCATGGTATAATCACCTGTAAACGCCCGATACAGAAAGGATTTGTGGTCATTATGCTGACTAGCTTTTATCGAAGCTTCGAGGAAGCGCTTCACCAGGAAGGCATCGTGACAAAAAGCGGCTGGCGCACGCATGCGGGCCAACGCTTCTTTTATGTAAGCAGCACACTCCCCGCTTCTCGCCTGACTGAACGGCTGATGGAAACGGGGGAGCGACTGACCACCCATACCAAATTAAAGCCCGAGTGCATTTATGTGCGCTCAGGCGACGACCAGCACGTCTACCGTTTTCGCTTTCTGGTGCCCAGCGAAAAGCAGTTTTGCTGCGGCAACCTGTGCGAGGACTGTTTTCTGTTGCGTGAAAAGTCCTCGCCACAGGCCGAAGCGTGACTGCCTGTCAGGAAAGCTTTTTCGTGCTGCAACCGCAGCTTCCCCCGGTCCCGCAGCCACTGCCCTGCGCTTCCAGAAACGGATTGTTGCTCGGCACCTTGATGGTGTCAGATACCGAGTGGGCAATCGTTCTGCTCACCTGATACAACAACTCATCCAGCGCGTCCTCAGCCCGCTTGAAAGCCTGCACGGAATCGCGAAGCTCAATCGTCCGCTTCAGCTCGCGCACTTCTTTTGATATATGGTTGTAATCGGGATGGTACTTCCCGAACCGTTGTACATCTTCATACTGCTCCTTCTTCTTTTCAAACAACTCCAGAAGGCGCTGTACTTCTTCGTCTGCCTCCATCCAACGCTTGGCCTCCAAATATTGCACGACCTCGCGCGATTGATTGATCATGGTGGACAGTTCATGCGACTCCATAATCAACTGGGCCATATCCACAGTCTCTACTGCTTCCATAGGGCGAGACCTCCTTTCACACTAAAGGCGTAAAGCTTTTAGTCCCTTCTGATTGTACCACGATCTACACCCTTAGTACAGATAATCAGGCACGACAATGCGCACTCGGCCCAGATCATCAAGCCTGTAGGAGCGCTTGCCGTGCGGACCGCTGATGGAGACGACCCAATAGCCCATGTCCAGTTTGACTTCCACAGGCAGTCCATGCAGCCGCTCCTGATCAGTCAACTGGATTTCTACTTCCAGTTGCAGCTCGGCCGCCCGCTTGAGCAAATCCCGCAGCGATTGCGGATGATACGACTGGAAATGCTGCGTCCACATTTTCGGCAATGTCGCCAGCTGCGGCATGGCTTCATCTTGGGCAGGAAACGTATTTTCGATCGCGTATCCATCCCAGGGCCGTTCGATCAGAAGCAGCCCCCTCGCAGCCACATCCGGTGACGTGTCTTCTTCCCCATCGGCAGCGTCTGTTTGCATGACGACATGCGGCTCGTAGCCATAATGCTTGAGCAGGTCGATCAGCTGCCTTTTTTGCGAGAGCGGGATGAAAAATTCCGCCGGAGACAAAACGTGCTGCAAAAACGGCTGAAAGTCAGGAATTTGCCGCCATTCCTCCACAAATCCGCCATGTGCGGTACGGACGCGGTAAAACGGCTCCAGCTGGATTTGCGTAGCCGCCTTCGCCCAATGCCCGATCACTTCGACCAGGCTATCCGGCAATGGATGGGCACAACCGCTCCGCAGCTTTTCAATCACCTGCTCCTTAGTTCCCCCCGAAGCAAGATACGACTGGAGCTTTCCCGCTTGCAATTCGCCCCTGATCAACTGGCCTTCAAACGTCAGCTGACAAAATGCGCTGATCTCCCACACGTCACGTAGCGGCACGAGCGGCGGAATCGTCAGTGCTCCGGTCGGATCGACAAACCAGCCTTCTTCGGCCGTCAAATGCGGCAAACTGTTCCACCGCCAGAAAAGGCGCTCCTCGTCATCGGCTCCGAGCTGAATCCAGCCCATGCCGAGCAAAATGTGCAGCCATTGCTCCACAATCGCTTTTTCGGCCTCCTCTGGCAAGACAAAACCCGCTGTCTCTAGCATGCGCAATTGCGCGTCGACACAACACCACTGATCAAGCGGAACATGCCTCATCATCTGGGCAAAAGCATCCCACCAATCGCCATGCGGCAGCAGCTGATCCGCAACCAGCTGATACAGCTGTTCAAATCGCTCGGGAGAAGAATGGTTGAGCCACTGGCGGATTTGGTATGCGTCTGGGACAAGCTGTTTCTCTTTGCGCATCACTAGCCCCAGCCGGAAAGCCAGATCGAGGACAATCGTGAGCGCCAGGCCATCTCTCTGCTCTTTGTCCAGCGGAGCGAGGGCGATGCCTTGTACGTGCTCGTCCGCAATGGACAGGAGCGGAAGCATTTTTTGCATTGCCCTGCGGTGAATGCTCCCTTTTTGCGTCACAGGCACTTGCTGATCGCGGACGAACAGCAGAAGCCCAAAAAGATCCAGATGTATCCCTCTGCCGGCTGATATATAATAAGGGAGCGTTTTTGACAAAGAAACATAGGCCGAAGTCAATTGTGGCAACAACTGCATGGTCAGCTGCTCACGAATTTCTTGCGGCATCACATAACCGATCTCACTCCACATTTTGCGTACAGTCAAAATCAGTCCCAGTCGTCGAAGCCTCGTCAGACCGATGGACAAGTGTCTGTGCTCTTTTGCCGTTTCCCGTTCCCAGGCCCGTTTGCTGAAAAAGCCGCGTGGCGCTTTGGTAAGAAACAGCTTGATGACGGTTCTTTCCAGTTCATCAGCCTCTTGCCAGACACGGCTGATAAACGCGCTATCCAACAGTCTGGACGACAAGTCCTGCTGTTCCTGGTCAAGGCGAAAACGCCTCGTCTGTTCGTTTAGAATCGCTTGTCTCGTTGCTTCGGACAGGTATTCCAGCGAATCGTTCACACGCACTCCTGTCACCTCAGTTTTCATGATCTCATCACGATTACTTTTACCAATTGGAAGGAGAATGATGATGAATATATTCCCTAGTTTGTTGCTCGCAGCTTCGCTTTGTGTCACAGGTGCCCAATCGGTTTCCCTATCCCATCCTACCGCATCTGCGCCCGCAGTAAAAGAGGTTGCGCCTTTCGCAGCCGAGTATGAAGCTGTAGCCGCTCCGTACCCGCCTGCTGTAACGGAAGCATTGAAAACCGTGCGAAAAAATGGCGGTCATACGGTCGTGCGCGCGAACGGCAAGGCGTATGTCGTCATCAGCGCAGGACAACGGCCAACGGGAGGGTACCGACTTGTAGCGGATCAGGTCAAGCGGACAGGCCCGCACGGCTTCACCGTCCACGTTCGCGTTCAGCCGCCAGCACCTGGTGCTCTGAAAACGCAAGCGATCTCGTATCCGACGCTCGTCATTGCCTTGCCTGACCAACAGGCGCAAGTCAAAGTGCAAATGCGCTAATGAAAAAAGCCGACAAATCGAGTGCCATTGGCGCTTTTCTGTCGGCTTTTTTCTATGGAGTCTGACCACTTAGGCTTGGACGCGAATCAAGGCTTGACCTCGATGTTGAAGCGCTCGGATACTCCATACGACTCGTGGTTGTTGTGGGCCAATTCGACCGTAATCTCGTGCTTGCCACTCGGGATGTCTTTCAAGACATAGCTTGCTTCAAACACTTTTGCGATTTTTTTCCCATCCAGGTACAGATGGACATGGCCTTCTCCCTGCTTGTTTTCTTTTCCCATGTTCTCCAGAGAAAAGGTAAAGTTGGTGACAGCCAGCTTGAGTTCCAGGTCATCTTGCGTGAGCGTATGCGTAACCTGGAGCGTAGGCGCAGCCTGGTGAGCCTGCGGCTGTTCTACCATGACATTCGTCTGTGCATCGTTTTTCGCATAGACGAACCACTCGACGAGCGCCGCGATGGCAATCAGCAGGAACAAGCGGAAAATCAATCGTTTGGTTTTCACCGAAAACGGCTCCTTTCCAAATTCAGTCATCCCACATTGTGCCCTGAAACAGGCCATTTATTCGCCGCGCTCTGAACCCGGTGCTCTTGAGGGGATTGACCGCAGCGATTAATGTTGCGGCTGGCTTCCGTATCCTTGTGTTTGTTGCTGCAAAGACAGCGGGACATTTGAGACGGATTGATGGACAGACAAACCCGCCTGCCTGCAAATGTTGGCGATTTGCTGCATTTGTTGAATGGCGATGTCATGTCCTTGAAGTGCTGTCTGAATCATATGTGCCGCTTGATGCTCTCTTTGCGCAATTTGTTCGAGCGCCATTGCATTTTTTTGTTCTTGCTGCAAAAGCTGTTGATACTGGGCTGATGCTTGTTGTGTCTGCTGGATCAGTTGCGCAATGAGCTGCTCGCATTTGGCCAATTGTTGTGCGATTTGATTATTGTTTGCAAAGGGATTCATTGGAAGCCTCCATTCCACTGCTTTTGTTTATGGACAAACTTATCATGTTTTCCCTGGTCGATGTTTATTCTCCAAAATTGGCTTGATCCGGTACATAATCACTTTCCCCTTCGTGAAAAGGAAAGATGCGATGTTGACCTTGCCCGTTATCGTGGATGTTTAACAAAAAAAGAGAGCTTTTCGCTCTCTTTTGCGTTCTTAGTCGTCTTCCCGCTGGCTGTTTGCTTAAAAAATCGTCTTGCGGCCTTGTTCTTCCTTCAAAATCTCCACGGCTTCACGGAAGCGCAAGGAGTGGACGATTTCTCTTTCGCGCAAAAATTTCAGACTGTCCTGCAAATCCACATCGTCTGTCATGTCGATCAGCCATTGGTACGTGGCCCGCGCTTTTTCCTCTGCGGCGATATCTTCATACAGGTCGGCGATCGGATCGCCCTTGGCCGCGATGTAGGTTGCCGTCCACGGCACGCCTGCCGCATTGTTGTAAAACAGCGCTCTGTCGTGGTTGGCGTAATGGGCGCCAAGCCCGGCTTCTTCCAACTGCTCGACAGTCGCGTCTTTGGTCAGCTTATACACCATCGTCGCAATCATTTCCAGGTGGGCAAACTCTTCCGTGGCAATGTCTGTCAAGAGACCGATTACTTTGTTCGGGATCGTGTAGCGCTGGTTCATGTAGCGCAGCGCTGCTGCCAGCTCTCCGTCTGCCCCGCCGTACTGCTCGGTCAAATATTTTGCCATTTTCACGTCGCACTTGCTGACGCGAACCGGATATTGCAGCTTTTTCTCATAAATCCACATCGGTTATTTTCCCCTCATTTCTACACTTGCCATGGCCAAGGCTCGTCATTCCACTGCCACGGATATCCGGAATAGCTGCGTCCGAACCCTTGCAAGGGGCCGTACAACTTTTCATACTCATTCGCCAGCGCCCAGCGCTTTTCCGTGAGCTGGTTGAACTGCTCTATCGCGTTCATATCGGTAGGATGCGTATCGAGATACAGATTCAGCTCGACCAGGACGAAATCGATCTCTTGCAGCCTTTGCAACAGAGCGTAGTATTCTTTTCCTCGTTGTTCAGGTGCCATGGGAACCCCCTCCCCCTCTTCCTAAGTGATCCATCCTCGGGTCGTACGGGCTGTACAGAGACGGCCACAATACACCCGTGCGCAAAGCTTCGGCTGGAGAATTTTGGGGCAAATCAGGGGGCTGGAATGTGATAAACAATTGTGGCGGCACCGAGTATGTTTTCACCCGAATCGGCGGGCAAGGATCGTATGGACTTACGTAGGGAAACCAGTTACGTGTTTGCGGGTACAAGCAGGATGCCCTCCTCCATGTGATTTTTCCGGTTTGTCATGAATACGATATGCCACCTACCCAGAAGGCGTGATAAATGTCCCGGAATGCAAAAAAACAGGAGCCTGTTGTCAGCTCCTGTTTTTGCTCGTCATGCGATCAGCTTTGTGGTCATGCCTGCAAAAGCCCTGCCGCTTTTACGCGAATCAACAAGGCATTCCCCGGCAAATACGCCAACGGGATGTCTTCCATATGAACGATTTCCAATGACTGCGGATCAGCTCCTGCGGCAATTGCCTCGCGAATCGCTCCGGCTTTTGCATCCGCCAGTGCTGCTTCTCTCGTCTGCTCGTCCAGCGCGTATATTTTTTCGATTTGCCCGCTGACTTGACCGAGCGCCGCTCCGATCGCATTCGCTGCGCCAAAATGTTTCGGCCTGATCACTTCCGAGACGCCTTTCATCTGATCAGGCAGCAAGACGCTGCCGCCGCCGACGAGAATGACAGGGACCGGAGTCGGGCTCGTCTTCATCCGATCAATCGCATCCTCCACGGCTGCGACCAATTGAGCGTCTACCTGCTGGCAAAAAGCCCGGTCGATGCCTGCTACTTTCGCCCCCGGCCAGTCCAAGCGGCCCATGACGACTGCTACATCTGTCGCGGTCATCGTATCCCCGCCGACGATCAATGCCCGATTGCGCAACTGGTAGCCTACGCTGTCCGGACCAAGCTTGATTTCCTCGCCGGATCGGCGAACAATCGTGCCGCCTCCGATTGCGACGGAGAGAATGTCCGGCATGCGGAAATTGGTACGAATCCCCCCGATGTCGACGGCAAGCGAAGACTGACGTGGGAAACCGTTGATCAGAACGCCGATATCCGTCGTAGTTCCGCCGACATCGACGACCAGCCCGTCTTTTCGCCCGGACAGATGAGCCGCGCCGCGGATCGAGTTCGTCGGACCGCAAGCGATCGTCAAAATCGGGTAGCGAATCGCATACACGAGCGACATCAATGTCCCGTCATTTTGTCCGAAAAAGATTCCCGCATGTTCAATCCCGTTTTTGCCGAGCGCCTCGCGGAAACCTTCTGCCACCATTTTTGCCGTCTGGATGAGGGCTGCGTTCAAGATCGTCGCATTTTCCCGTTCCAACAGGCCGATGCTGCCGATCTCATGCGACACGGAGATCGAGATAGATTCGCCCAGCTCTTCGCGGACGATGTGCGCCACCCGCTTTTCCTGATCCGCATTGGCCGGAGAAAAGACGCCGGAAATCGCAATCGTCTCCACGTCGCCTTTCATCGAGCGGCAGGCGCTGCGGATTTCTTCCTCGTCCAAAGGAACGATTGTCCGACCGTCGTATTCGTATCCGCCAGACACCATATGCCAGTTCTCGCCTACGGCGGCCCGCAAGTCTTCCGGCCAGCCCATCATCGGCCGAACGGCTGTCGTGGCTGGCTTTCCGATGCGGATGGTGCCCACGCGGTTTAAGCGCTTGCGTTCTACAATCGCATTGGTGCAATGCGTCGTTCCGAGCATGGCGTACCGAACATGCTGCGGATTGACTCCGCTTTCGGCCACAACGCGGCGCAGCGCTTCGTAAATACCCGAGCTGACATCTGCTGTGGTCGGCGATTTCACCTCGTGGACGACTTGCAGCTGTTCATCCAGCAGCACCGCGTCTGTATTCGTCCCGCCTACGTCAATTCCAATCCGGTAGCTCATGCCTTTTCCCCTCTCTTTGCAACCAGTTGTTCCACAGGCACATAGTCAAAATCGTACCCGAAGTAGCGCGGCCCCACTGTCTCGATGCCTTTGGCCGTCCGCCATTTGGCATGGCACGGGAATGCCACAATCGAGACGCGCGCGCCGTATTTCAAGCCTTCTGTCGTGATCGGCATGCCTGTCTCTTTGTCCAGGACAGCGAGCAAGTCAGGCGTGGTCGCAAGCGGTTGACCGTTTTCCAGCGCGACGAGGTGCTCGTTTTGAAAGCCGAGAATCATTTGGCGTCCGCGATCGTGGTCGATCCCGTCAAAAGTCGCCTGGCCTTTTGTAAAGCCGCTGTCTGTCCGGCGGCTAATGTCGACGGTTTTGCCCGCAAACAATTCAAATCCGCCAAGCTTGTCCAGAAGCATACGCACCGGGCTCGTCTCCTGGCTGCGCGCGGTGCGCAACAGGGCGCCGATCTCCTGCGCCAAGGTCAGCGTGCCTGGAATGGCGCTTTGTTTCACCTGTTTGCCCGACAGCGGATAGTCGCACATCGCCGCAGAGCCGCCCATCTGGATGGTCACGCTGCGCGCGAACCTCTCCGACATGACGCCGTCTACCGGATACATCACGATCCCGTTGCCGCGCTCATCTGTCATCGCGGTTGGAGCCGGAGCCAGTCCGTCCAGGTAAAAGGTGACCATTTGCGCCTCCGGAAAAGCTCTGCCCATCGCATCTGCATCGAGGACGGGGATGCCTTTTTCCGCCGCAACGACCAGCGGAATGATCGAGTTGACCCCGCCGACCTCAATCGGCATCGTTACCGCCACCTTTTTCCCCAACGCTTGCTCGATAAATTCGAGGGCTTGCGTCACCATGCCTTCCGCCGGAATTTTCTCCACCATGACCGTAGGTGCCCCGATCATGCTGGAAGGCACGACGAGCGCGTCGTCGTCCAGCTCATCTACCGTCATGAGCGGAATCGGGCCGTACTTTTCAATCGCCTGCAACGCCATCATTTTGCCGATGTACGGATCGCCGCCCCCTCCTGTTCCCAAAACGGCTGCGCCTGCTGCAATGTCCTCGATCGCTTGTGCGTCAATGTATCTCATGCGTATCTTCCTTTCTGCGTGTACGTGTGCATTATCCTTTTGTGGCTGCTTCCTCGGCTTGTTGCTTCCTGCGGCTGGCTACTCCAAAAGCAACCTGGAACAACACGCCGCACAAAAAGCCGTCGAGCGCCGGAACCGTCGTCAAATGAAACAACCCCAAGCCATCGGGAGCCGCCGTTGTGCAGTAAGCGATGAACGAAGCGAGCAGCCACGACACCAGCGAGCGGGCAATCAACATGCGATGCGCTTTGTCAAAAGCAAAAGCCGCACGGTTGACGAAGTAATATTCGGCGATGCAAATTCCCCCGACGGGCGCAATCAGCATCGTGATGAACGACAGGAACGTAATAAACCGATCGTAAATGCCCATGTAGGCAAGAGCCGTGGCAAACAGGCCGGCAATCAGCGTAATCCATACCTTGGGCGTTTTGCTGAAGACGACGGAAAAGCCGAGCGATGAGGAATACAGGTTGCTCGTATTCGTCGTCCACTGCGCGAGCGTGATGACCAAAATCGCGGGGATGCCCAACCCGAGCGCCAAAAAGATCGTCGTCAGGTCGCTCGTGCCCATCGCTTTCGACAAAATGATCGCCACGCCGATCATGAAGCTGTTGCCGACAAAAAAACCGACGAACGAGGCGAGCATCGCATCTTTTCGCGTCCGCGCCCATCTGGCAACGTCAGGCGTGATAATCGTCCCGACGACGAAGATGCCGATTACGAGCGAGACAGCCATCCCGAAGGACAGCGGCTCTCCGGACAACCCAGTCTGCGCCATTTGCGAAAACGGATGATTTTGAATAGTCAAAACAATAGAAGTAACAATTAAGATGACCATTAGCGGAACAGCCCAGGAGCTGAGCTTTTCCAATGCTCGATAGCCGTATATGGCGGTAGACATCATGAGCAGTCCGCCAATGACCGAGAGAACTGCCTGGTCCATTTCAATGCCCAAAACGGAAGAAAGCGCTGTCTGGGCATTTTGGGCAAAAAATCCGGCCTGTACGCCAAACCAGCCCAGCAAGGAAATGCCGATGATGGCGGAAATCAGGCGCGCCCCGTACTCCCCGAAGGCGTAGCGGGTAATCATCGCAGTCGACAAGCCAGTGGCTGCGCCCATGTAAGCACATACGGCCCCCATGATCCCCAAAAGCAAGGAGCCGAGCATAACCGCCCAGATGGCGTCCCAAAAATTCATTCCAGAGCCAAGCTGCGCGCCGAGCAGCATTGATGAGATATCAATGCCGATGGCGATCCAGACGAGGCTGAGCGGAACCCACCCTTTTCGCAAGGCGAGTGGGACCGGCTCGCGTTCGTAGTCGTTTTTCTTGTTGTTCGCCTCTTCCATGTCATCTAACCCCCAGGTTCGGTATCTGTCTTTTTATGATCCGGCGATTCCACTCCAGAACAGCTTCCAGATGTTTTGCAGCTTGTGCTCAAACTTCGACTCGTCATAGTAGAGCAATTGCAAAAACAGTCCATCCATCAGGCACAAAAAGCCGTCCAACAGATCGTCAAGCGGACGGTCTGCGATTGCGCCCGCCGCGATTCCTTCCGCAAGCAAAGCGCGGATTTCCTGCGTCAGCATCTCCTCTGTCGCGCCGAAGCGTTCTTTCAGCTTGTCCTCAAGCGACGCAGGCGGAAACATCATCGCGCGTTTGTAAAAAATCGTCTCTTCTTCCTGGCTGACGTGATACGTAAAGGCGCCGCGCAAAATCTGGTACAGCCGCTCTTCCACGGTGCCGTCCTGCGCTTGTTCAATCGCGCTTTTGACCGAGTGGTAATGGTTGGACAAAACATCTTCGAAAATCGATAAAAACAAGTCTTCCTTGCTGCCAAAAAACGCGTACACGGCCGGAGTTGTCACCCCGACTTCTTTTGTAATGGCCGACAGCGGCGTCCCTTCATACCCGCCCTTGGCAAACTGGGTCAGGGCAACTGCCTTGATTTTGTCTCTCGTCGTCATGGATACCCCCCTTTTGTTTGTGTGACACTTTTACTTAATGATCGTTAATTAAGTAAATCTTATAGCGAATCGTCTGACAAGTCAATCCTTTTTCTCGGTGAAAAAACAAAGCCTTTGCTCGCGGCGAAACCGATGAGCAAAGGCTTTTGGAAGCTTGTTACAGTTGAGGTAATACTTCGTTTACAACAGGGACGTTCCGCTCTTTGCGGACGATGTTGGCCAAGTAGCCCGCCATCTGTTTCGGACTGTTCGTGAAGGCATCGCGCGTACTGCCCGCCATGTGCGGTGTAATGGTCACATTGTCGAGATGCAACAACGGATCATCCGCTGCCAGCGGCTCATTGTCAAACACGTCCAAAGCGGCTCCGGCAATCCGGCCTGCTTGCAGGTATGCCACCAATGCTTTTTCATCAATCAGCCCGGAGCGCGCCGTATTGATCAGAACTGCGTTCGGCTTCATTTGCGCAAGCTCGTGCTCCCCGATAAAATGCTGAGTCTTTTCTGTCAGCCGCAAATGCAAGGAAACGATATCGGCTTGCTGCAACAGTTCGTCGAGCGCCACTTTGCGATACGGAGCCGGCACTTGCTCGATGTACTCATCGTACACGAGAATCTCGCAGCCCATGGCGGTGAGAAATCCGGCGATCAACTGACCGACATTGCCGTATCCGATCAGGCCGACTTTTTTTGCAAACAGCTCGGGAATCGCTTCGCTGTTCGGAAAAGACTTTCGCCATTCCGCTTGCTTGAGCGCAGCGTGGGAACGGGCGATGTTGCGCACCTCGGAAAGAATCAGGCCAAGCGTAAACTCCGCTACGGCGCGGGCATTTCGGCCTGGCGTATTCAGGACGCTAACGCCGCGCTCTTTGGCAGCCTCAATCGCGACGTTCTCGGTGCCGCCGCGCAAAATTCCGATGACTTTCAGCTTGCTTGCCGCCGCGATCACTTTCGCAGAGACGGGGGCAAATTGAACGACAAGCACGTCATATTGCTCGATTCCGGCAAAGACGCTGTCTGGCATGGTCACCGCTTCCGGCCCGTGCAGCTCCACCGCCAGATTGTCTTTTTGCAATTCTTCCAGCGAGTTGTGCTGCCATTCCCGCACCTCTACCTGAAAACCGAGCTTTTCCAACTCTTGCAGTCCTTCTCCCATCTCGCGGGAAGGAATAAACCGATCGGCAATCGCCAAAACTTTCATCTCTCTCACTCCTATATCTCTTACGCTCTGCCCAGAGAACCTAGCATGCGAATTTTGTGTTCTACCGTTTGCTCCAGCTCCTGCTTGATCGGAAGGAACATCTCTTCCGGCAACGGGTCGATTCTGGTCATTTCAGCGGCAGCCCGCTTCACGCCTTTTGCCATCGCAATCCGGCAATCGGCGTACAAGTTTACTTTGCTGATCCCGTGTTTGACCACTGCTTGCACTTGGGCATCCGGCGTTCCCGAACCGCCGTGCAGGACGAGCGGAACCGGGCTTGCTTGGTTGATTTCCTGCATTCTTTCCACGTTCAGGTTCGGCTCTGCCGTGTAGACACCGTGCGCCGTCCCGATGGAGACAGCCAAGGCATCGACACCTGTTCGCTCGACAAACTCAGCCACCTGATACGGCTCTGTCAGTTTCGACTCTGTGCCGTACGCGCCGCCCAGCTCGTTTCCGCCCACATGTCCCAGCTCAGCCTCTACACTGATTCCGTGCGGGCGAGCCAAGTCTGTCACTTGCCTGGTCAGCGCGACATTGTCGGCAAACGGCAGACTCGACCCATCGATCATCACCGAAGTAAAGCCGTAGCGGATCGCTTCCTGGACGAGATCGACGTCCATCGCGTGATCCAGGTGCAAAACGATCGGGATGTTGTAAAAAGGGGCGACTGCCTTGATGTATTCCGCCAGGTAGACGAACCCTTTCGGCTCTCGCAGGTTGTGCTCCAGGCACATCAGGATGACGGGCGATTGCAGCCGCTCCGCCGTATCGAGAATGGTACGCACCATAATATCGCCTACGCAGTCAAAAGCCGGAACGGCGTATTGATTTTTTCGTGCATCGTTTGCTACTTCACGCAGTGTGGTCAACATCTTGCTTCCTCCTATCCTCTCTCGTGCTTCTATCTCATCAACATGCCGCCAGTGGCGTCCATCGTGGCTCCGGTGATGTAGTTCGCTTTCTCGGAGACGAGGAAAGCGGCGATATCCGCGATTTCTTCCGGTTTGGCCACCCGTCCCAGCGGAATCCGGCTGACGTAGTAGTCTTTTTTCTGTTCCAGATCGGCCTTGATCATATCCGTCTCCACAATGCCGAGCGCGAGCGCATTGACATTGATTCCTTGCTTCGCCACCTCGCGGGCAAGCGAAATCGTGAACGCAACCACTCCTGCTTTGCTGGCGGCGTAGTGCGCATGACCTGTCGTCGAGCCGTGGAAAGCAGCCTGCGAAGTCACATTCAAAATTTTTCCTCGGCGGTTTTCAGCGAGCAAATGATTGACGAAGCTTTGGCAGGTGAGAAACACCGACGTCAAATTGACATCCATCGTGTGATTCCATTCTTCCAGGGAAATGTCGGTCACCCAGTTTTTCGGCCATACGCCTGCATTGTTGATCAAAATATCCACGCTGCCAAATGCGGCGGTCGCTTCAGTCATCAGTCGGTCGCAGTCTGCCTTTTGGCCGAGATCGGCCTGGATGGCGATGCACTCGCCGCCTTGTTCCCGGATCAGTTCGACTACTTCATTTGCACTGTCTGCGCTGCGGTTGTAATTGATGATGACTTTTGCGCCCTCTTCCGCCAACGCCAAGGCAATCGCCCGGCCTACGCCCCTTGAGGCTCCGGTAATAATCGCGCTTTTTCCTTTGATGCCAAAATCCATGTCTGCTCCATCCTTCACGAAAGTTTTTTCCACAGTGGCTGCAACGCTTCCAGCACTTCCAAATACGCTTGGTACTTCTGCTCGTAAATGGCCTGATGCTGTTCGTTTGGCGTGTACGTCTTGCTGATTTTCACCATCGACTGCGCCGCTTCGGAAAACGACGCGAAATGCTTCGTCGCGACCCCGGCGCAGATGGAGGCCCCGAGCGTGCCTTGCTCTGTTCCTTCCACCACCTCGACGGGCAACTGCAAAATGTCTGCGAACATCTGCATCCATTCCTCCGACCTCGTGGCCCCGCCAGCGAGACGCACAGCTTTTGGCCGGGAGCGGTGAACGAGCAGCTTGTCGATGTGCTGGCGATGGCCGAAAACGACTCCTTCGTACAAGGCTCTGACCATATGCGCTTTCGTATGCCAACCGTTCAGGCCGATAAAGCACGCCTTGGCGTTGGCATCCACATTGGAGCCGAACAAAAACGGGAAGAAGACGATATGCGAATCCTCGGGCTTCGTGCCTGCGACCATCTGGTTGCAAAGCTCATACACGCTGATGCCCTGCTTGGCGGCCGCGTCGTGCTCCTGGCTGAAAAACTCGTTGGTGAACCACTCCAGGTTGCTCGCCGAGGTCGGACTACCCTCCAGCGTCAGCCAATAGCCGGGGATGCAGTAGATGGAGGTCATGAACAAGTCTTTGTCCACCACTGGCTCCTTCGTGATGTACTCGTTGATGCTCCACGTCCCCGCGACGACGCACAGTTTGTCTTCGTCCGTCACGCCCGAGGCAATCGCGGAGGCGTCGATGTCGAACAGTCCTCCAGCCACCGGTGTGCCCACGGCAAGCCCCGTTTCCCGCGCCGCCTGCTCCGTCACATAGCCGCAAATGTCGGCGGAGTATTTCACCGGGGGCAGCTTGTCGAAGATTCCTTGCAAGCCAAAATCGGCAAGCAGTTCGCGGTCGTAAGCGACTTCTTTAATGTTGAACAGGTTCGTGCCGGAAAGATCGGTCACTTCGGCGTACGCTTCCCCCGTCAGCCGATAGCGGATAAAGTCTTTGCACATCAGAATCCAGCGCGCTTTTTCGAGCAGCTCGCCTCGATGCTCCTGCAGCCAACGCAGCAACGCGACCGGCTGACCAGCCCAAATCGATTGCATCGTCTTCGGCAGGACGCGCTCCGCCGTTCCGTCCGCGTACCACTGCTCGACCAGATGCTTGGCGCGCGTATCCGTCGAGACGATTCCGTTTCCGACCGCCTGCCCTTCGCCGTCGACGAGGTACAGTCCGTTTCCGTGTCCGGTCACTGCCAATCCCGCCACGTCGTGCGGATCAATGCCCGATTGCCTGAGCACATCTGAAATTACGGCCACATTGGCTTTCCACAGCTCCTCCATGTCTCGCTCGGTATGTCCGGGCTGCGGCATCAGCATGGCCGTTTTCCGGCTGGAGACAGCTACCTCCCGACCGTCGATGGTGTACACCGCTGCTTTCGTGACCGTTCCCCCATTGTCAATGCCAATCAAAAATTGTGCCACGTTCTCTCCCCCTTAACGGTTTCATGCAAAAATTGAGGCCAGCTTGATGAGCAGCCAACCAAGCGGCGTCGTTGCTCCGCCGACCAGGTTAGCCAGTTCTGTCGTGGCGCTGACTCCTTCCGGCAGCGAGACGTTCACCAGATTGGCCGCGGTCGTGTACAGCGGGGCGATGCTCGTTCCGGCATAGAGGACGAGCGCGACCATGACCAGCCCCGAAATAAACAGGCGGACGAGGTTTTTTTGCAAATACGGAGCCGCCATCGGAATCAAAAACACGAGCGACGCCAAGTCCACGAACGGCAGCACCTTGTTGCCCGGAAGCAGGATGGCGAGGATCAAAGCACCCGGGATCAGCAGCAAGCCAGTGGCGAGCACGGCAGGGTTTCCGATCAGCAAGGCCGTGTCCAGACCAATGTAAAACTCCCGGTCCGGGAACCGCTGTTTCAAAAACGCCTCCGCTGCTTTGCGCACGATTTCCAACCCTTCCACCAGCACGTTAATCATCGCAGGCAGCAGCACCATGACCGCCGCCACTTTTACACCGAGCGTCAAAATTTCGGCAATCCCGAAGCCCGCCAATATCCCGAGCAGAACGCCGAGAATCGTCCCCAAGGTGAGCGGCTCGCCCATCACTCCGTATTTTTTGGTGATTTCTTCCGGATCGGCTTTGATCGTCCGCAGGCCCGGAATTTTTTCGATGATCCAGTTCACTGCCATCCCGATCGGCACGTAAATGGCCGAAGTGGCATGCGCGAACGAGACGCCTTTCAGATCAAATTCCTTTTGGATTCGCGGGGCGGTGACGTCTGCGATCACGATGGCAATCAAAAAGTGGATCAGCGCCGCAATCGTTCCGACCACGACACTGTTGGTCGCCGCGTAGACGACGCCCCCGGTCAGCATGAAGTGCCAGTAGTTGAAAATGTCGATGTTGACCGTTTTCGTCCATTTAAACATAAGCAGCAAAATATTCAAAATTACGGCACTAAACACAACAAACGG
The DNA here is from genome assembly GCF_058788915.1 of Brevibacillus sp. FW301-21C12A. NCBI lineage: Bacteria > Bacillati > Bacillota > Bacilli > Caryophanales > Paenibacillaceae > Brevibacillus > Brevibacillus sp. FW301-21C12A. The sequence goes on along the minus strand of NZ_JBYTBG010000002.1, from coordinate 191,055 downwards.
AACAATCGGCGTCCCCCAGCCAATCGTCGCTCCGACCGGCCAGCCCGGGTCTACGACCGTCAGCGACAGGCCAAAACGGCTGACCATCGCTTCTGCTGCCGGTCCGAGCGTTCCGAGCAACAGGCCGATGACGAGGTTGATCCCGACAAACCCGATGCCTACCAGCATGGATGCTTTGAAGCCTTGCCCGACTCTCACCCGAAAGATCATCGCCAGAATAAAGAAAATAATCGGCATCATGACTGCTGGACCAAGCTGAATCAAAAATTGAATAACCGCCATTTACGTTTGCCTCCCCCATTTGTTTTTTGGCTTGCACAAGCAGCACTCGTCGGGTGCACCACCTCCTTTTTCGCAAACAAAAAACCCTACACAGAGCTAGCGCCTTTTCGCACTAACTCTCTGTAGGGTTTCGCATCTACACATAACCCGTTACTGTATTTTGTTGTACGTTGTATTCCACAAATCCCGCTTGCTCGTCGTCACGCCGTTAATCCCGGCGTCGAACAGCTCGTGGATCACTTCCACCGAATCGATAAAACCGCCCGCGAGAATCGGCACATTTTTGACCGCCCGAAACTGGTTGAGAAACGGTTTGGCGAACGGGCCGGGAAGAATCTCGATCGCATCGAGTTCGCTCATTTCAAGACCCTTCAAGCCGTTTTCCAGCGAGCGCGAGTCGAGCAAAAAGAAGCGATGAATCCCGATCAGGCCGACATCTTTTGCCCGATTGACGATCTTGGCATTCGGGGAGATGAGTCCGTCCACCTGAAACAAATCTTTGAGCAGCTTGATGCCGATTTGGTCTTTGTTCAACCCGCCGATCAAGTCTACGTGCACAATCACTTTTTTCCGCGCTTCGTGGCACTTTTGCGTCAAGCTCTTCAGATTGCCGATATGGACATCCGAGAGCAGGATGATGGGCGCCTCACTCTGCAATGCAAACTGAAAATGGCGCAGGTCCCTGACAGAAGGAATTGTGACGTGATTAGAAAAAAATGCATTCGCCATCTGGGAGGCCCTCTTTTGACATTTCGTTGTTGATTGTTAATTAAAGCGCTTTCGCCATTATTTAATAACAGAATTTTTGGTTTGTCAACCGTCTGTAATAAAAATCTTCCCACTTTTCTGCCCACAACCTTCGCCCCGTAAAAATCGAGGCCAACCCGAAATCACAGGTTGGCCCAAAGCGCACGGCAAACGCCCTCGTCGAAGTTTTTGCCGCTGAAAAGAAACCGTCTGCCAGCCCAGCTACTTGCGGCTGTCCAGAAGGCGCGAAGGCATGAAAAACATTCCTCCACATCGCCCGCTGACAGGGGGCAGGCGAAGTAGTAGCCCTGGATTTTTTTGCAGTCATTTTCCGTCAAAATGTCCAGTTGGTCTTTCGTCTCGATCCCTTCCGCAATGACGTCGAGCTTGAGGTTTTGCGCCATGGCGATGATCGTGGACACGATTGCCCGGTCGTTTTGGCTTTGCGAAATATCGGTAATGAACGAGCGGACAATTTCTTCCGTGATGTCTTTGATGATGATGTGCGTCCCCATCAATTCTCCCGCGATGTCGACGGGAACCTTCATGACGCTCAGCTCGATGCTTCTCCCGTCCGGATGCAGCCAACGCGTTTCAAAGCTGTTCGGCAAGTCGCCGGAAGCCTCGTAAAACAGCTTTTTTGTTTTCTCCCGCTCTTCTTTTGGAATGTGCAAGCCGATCTGGGCAATATGCCGATGGATATAGTACTTCGGCACCGGGCGAGGCGATGGGCATGCTGCAAAAATTTTCCGCGAAGCCGGCTTCGTTCTGTTTCCGCCCATCGGTAATGGTGGTCCGCCAAATAGTCTCCCCTGTATTGCTGCGACAGCCGCAAATGCCCGTCCACGGTTTCGCCAGTCAGCTCCGGCGCCCCGTCGAGCGCTGCTTCCCATTCAGACACGTCCAGCCTCGTTCCGTTCATCTCCAACAAATATCCTTCATCACAATTTACAATCTGGATCGCCAGTCCTTCTTCATTCAATGTTTTTCTGATTGGGTACACGGTCGTATAGAGCTGCGTAATGCCTTTCTTCCAGTCGATGTCCGGCCAGAGCTGGTCGAGCAGCACCTGCTTTTTGACAACCGTTCCCCGGTGATGCAGCAAAAAGGCGAATACTTCCTGCCCCTTGACCGTTTTCCAGCGAATCGTCACCGGCTCTCTTCCAGCCTGCTCCATTTGCAAGGAGCGAAAACAGCGAAGGAAGCCAGTCCCAGCCTGCAGGACGCTCGCTGGCTGAGGCGGCCGGCTTTTGAAAAGCCGCTCGATCGTTTTTTGCAGGCGGTCGTACTGAATCGGCTTTAACAAATAGTCCAAGGCGTTCAGCTCGAATGCCTTGATCGCGTATTCATCGTAGGCGGTGACGAAGATGATCGCGGTATCCGGATGCTCCTGCAAGATTCGTTCGGCCAATTCGATTCCGTTTCGCTCAGGCATCTGGATGTCGAGAAACACGGCCTGCGGGGGTGCTTGGACGATTTTATCCAGAGCCATCCGCGGCTCCCGGTACTGCCCCTGAATGTTCAGACCGCCCACGCGCGCGAGCATCCGGCCATATGGCGAAGAGCAAGCGGCTCGTCATCCACAATAATCACGTTCATAAAAATTCCCCACCTTCCCTGTCGGCAAACGAATCAGAAATGCGCTTCATCCAGCGCCCCGCTCATGCGGTATGTCGGCGAACTGCTCTTGCCTCTCTTCGGGCGCCTTGCTGGATGGTCGGGGACATCCGCTCGCTCCGGCAGCCCCTCGCAGACAGCAAACCCGCCTAGCGTTTGGGAGCGCGAAACCCGGCAGCTTGCGCCTCTTCTTCTGTTGCGAACCACATCTCGGCCTTCGTCTGCTCGTAGCTGGCGGAGCCGGGGACGTGATAAATTTTTTCGCCCTTGGCGTTGATGTTGCCTTTGATCGCTTTGCCTTCTGGCGGCGTATCGCGGTCACTGTCCGTTGGTTTGCCAGGCTTCGCGGCGGACTTGCCCGTTTCTTTGTCTGCTGATTTTTTGTCCGCTGGCTTTTTGCCCGCGTCCTTGCCGTCAGGATCTAGGCCCCACAGCCCGCGATTGGCTTCCCGCGCCTCGCGCTCCGCTGCCAGAAACACATCGGCCTTGGCGACATTCGGCGGAATCGTCATGATGCGCGCGTAGCCGTCCCGCACCAGCTTTTCATTGACGAACGTCCCGTCTTCCATATACACATAAGCGAGCAGCCGCTGATATTTGTCGTACGGCTCCACGTCAAACTTGAGCGTCACTTTTTTCCCTGTCAAAAGCTCTTTGGTGTAGTTGCTGGCTTCCTTGCCATATGGCTCGACCGGATGGTTAGGCTTGACCGTCTCCGGCGTGTCGACTCCAATCATTCTCACCTTTTCCCCGCTCGCCAGCTCAAACGTGTCGCCGTCCACCACCCGTTTGACCGTAGCGGTCATCTCCCCGTTTGCCTCGGGCTGTCCCGAAGCGGAACAGGCGGCCAAGAGAAGCGCCAGAGCGAACAAGTACAGTACGATTCGTTTCATTGATTCTTCTCCTCTTCTTTGTTGCATTGATTCTCAGATTATTGAGATTCCCACTCCTAAAAGGGCAAGCTGACACCTTTGGTACCAGTGGGATTCTTGGGTGGTAGTCGGAAGTGCATTTCTGCTATCCGTAGTTCCCCCAAGTTCAGGGCTGTCTCATCAGCCCGTCCTAAGACAGTGCGTCTAGCATCTTAGGCTGACAGACTGTTACCATCTGCCACAGGTTGACGCATGATATTGATGGCTCCAACCCGATCACGATGCGTGTTGAATCCGCATGAACATTCGTACTTTCTGTCTCTCGCTTTGTTCTTCTCCCCACAGACAGGAAAGAGTTGAGAAGTATAGGCTGGATTCACTTCCACAACTTGTATCCCAACAAGATTTGCTTTGCAGGAGATGAATTGCTGAAGCCTACCGAAATTTGAGCGTACCATTTCCCTGACTTTTCCATGATACGCATCAACCCACATTTTCCTTTGCGTAACCGTTCCCGATCTCGGCTCGTCATCCTAGCATCAAACGCTGTTTTCTTCGTCTTTCCATCTACCACGATCGGGAAAGCAACTGTATTTTCGGATACCGTGTAGTTTTGATTGTTGACGAAATAGACAGGTTTTTTCAGAATGGGGCGAGTACCCAACTTCTTGATTTTTCGGTATACACTCTTGGCATCACGTATGGCTTGATTACAGACGGCTGATGGTAGAATGGTTTCTACATTTTTCGTCGTTGTCTTTGGAAACGTACCAAGTTGTTCAGCTTGTTCCGTTAGCTGATTGACTACACGAATATATTCCTTTCCTAAATGACGAAGAAGATCTGGTGATCAGGAGATAGGCGAACCGTAACCGTTAAAGCTTGCATGTGTTCACCCCCTTTTCTTTTGTTCTTCCACATAACGCTTTACGGTTTCGCTTGATACGTTTCCTGCTGTACTTACGAAAAAAGAGCGTGTCCACAGACTCGGCAAATGAGCAAGATGCTTGAACTCCTGCCTTATGATTCGAGAGGTCACTCCTTTCACTTTTGCCATGATGTCTGATGGAGAATCGGTGGGAAGACAGTTCAGGAGCAGATAGACATGATCTGGCATCACTTCCATGGCTACTATATGCCAGTCATTCTCTTGACATATTTTTTCAAGTAGTTCCTTGAATCGAATTTCCACCTGGTTCACTAATACTTTTCTTCGATAACGAGGGCAGAAAACAAAATGATAGTGGATGAGAGATACTGTGGTAGCTGTACGTCTATATTCTTGTCCCATAGGGTCATTGTATCAGTATAAAAAACAAACTTCAACGATGAATAACAAAAGAAAAACACTCGCACATGTGCTATGTGTTTCGTAAGTCCGCCGCTGCCTGCGCAGCTTGACGGCCTCGTCTTTTCGCTCGTTCCGCACGCGGCTTTGCGTGAAGCCCCGCCAAAAGAACAGATTCTGGCGACAGAAGTTTTTTTCGCCTAAACCGAAAAAACGACCTTCCACAAGGTCGTTTTGTCTATACGTACAGACTTAGTCACGATCGGCGCTAAACAAGAACAGCAGAACGACCACGACAATGATAATCCACAGAAACTCCTCGTTATCGCGATCAAAAAAGCTATCGAACAGACCCATAGTGGAGTCCTCCTTTCCTTCTCGCTACAGCCTATGCAGAAGGCTAGGCACGTGTCAGCGTTTGGAAGAGCCCAAAAGTAAAGGAATGTTCTTCTTATTTCAGCCTCGCGACGATCATATGCGTGTACGTGGTGAGCTGTCGCGCCTCTGCGGCGAATCCGAGCGCCGCAAGCTCCCGGAGCAGCCGCGAGCGGTCGGCGTAAAAGCGGTCCTCAATTTGCGCAATCGCCTCGTTCTTCCCGTCTCGGGCCAATGCAGCGAGATGCGCCTGTCTGGCAGCCTCGTCCACAAACATCAAATCCGCGATCGCCAGGCGTCCCCCCGGCTTCAGCACCCGGCGGCATTCGGCGAGCGCGAGCAGCTTCTGGTCGTCATCGAGAAGGTGCAGCGCATAGCTCGTCGCCACAAAGTCAAAGCGATCCTCGAGAAACGGAAAGGCGAAAAAGGTTCCGAGCTTCGTCTCCATCCCGGGCAGCTTGCTCCGGCAGCGCTTCAACATTTGCGGCGACTGGTCGAAGCCGCTCATGCTCGCCCCCTGGCGGACGAGACGGCTCGCCAGGTTGCCCGTGCCTGTGCCTGCGTCCAGCCCGCTCTCGCCTTTCACGGGACCGAGCGCGGCGACGACTTCATCCAGCACCCGCTCGTACGCTTGATGGGCGTTCGTGCTTTGCGACTCTCGCTGCACCCACTCGTCGTAACTGTCTGCCATCTGGTTGAAATTCCAGCGATCCACCCAGTTGTCGCGCGTTTGCCGCAGCCGTTTGTTCGCTTCTGCCAGCTCGAACAGCTCGCCCGGGTCGATCGTCTGGCTGTTGCCGATGCGCTCGATCATCGCCTCCGTCGTCTGGATGACTTTGGCCATCTCCACCCATCTCGTGTACATGAAAGAGCGCTGCAGTTCCAGGTAATGCAGCAAGGTACCTTCGTGCTCCTTCATCTGCGCCAGCAGCTCGCGAATATCGTCAATCGACATTCCGACCTCGCGCAGCGTCATGATCGTTTGCAGCCGCCAAACATCTTCTTCGGTAAACTGGCGATATCCGGAATCACCTGCCTTCGCCGGCCGGATCAGCCCTTTTTCCTCATAATAGCGAATGGCTCGCGGCGTGATTTGCAGCCTGCGCGCCATGTCCTTAATCAGCATGCGTGTCTCTCCCTGTCAGCTTCTTTATCGGTATCATATACCTTACCGCTGCGTCAATGTACAGAGAAAAAACGAAAAAGCTGCCCGGCGTTGCTTCCGGCAGCTTTTCATGCGTGCTTTTGGTTCAGGCAGCCATTAGTGATGAGCAGGCTCGGAAATTTCTTGGAGCGCGTCGCTCGCCTCGTCGTGGTGCACTTGCCGGATCGCCATGTCTGCGAGGGCGACAATGCCGACGAGCTTGCCGTTTTCCACCACAGGCAGGCGGCGGATTTGGTGCTGGGCCATGATCTTCGCCGCTTCATCGACTGTCATGCCCGGCTGGCCGAGAATGATGTCCTTGGTCATGACTACTTCTGTCGCCGTGGAGCCTTCATGCTTTTCCGCAAGTCCGCGAATGACGATATCGCGGTCGGTGATGATCCCGATGACGTCGTTCTTTTCGTCGACGACAGGGATGACGCCTACGTTCCAGTCACGCATTTTGCAAGCTACTTCGTACACATTATCCTTAAGCGTCACGGTTGCGACATCTTTGGTCATAATTTCGCGCAGGGTACGGTTTTCCACTTTGGCCATTTCGTTCTCCTCCTTTTGCTAATTGAACGATTGTAGTTTGTCCTCTCCGCTATCCTTTCATTCGCGAGAAAGGGCAAGCTAAGGTCGCGGCCGAAATGGAGTTATGCATTGCGCTTCTTCCAAAAACAGACTATCATTAATAAGTGAAAATCTCACCATTTGTAGGAGGAAAAAGAATGGTTATCAAGGACACTGGGCTTAGCACGAAAGAAGTCTTTTTCGCCGATCTGGAGCATTACATGAGCGAGCTTGGCTTTGATCGTGGCGCCTGGGATTACAAGCACGCTACATACGATTATAAGATCCAAGATAAAGGAAACGTCTTCTACCTGCGCATCGAAGCAAACGTGATCGAAGGCAAGCTGGAAGACACCCATGCCGTCCTGAAGCTGGAAGATCCGTACATGGGCAAACACCTTTTCCCGCACGGACTGGATTACGACTATCCGATGCCTGAATCCGTTGTCAAAACGGCGAAGCTCAAGCTGCAAATGCTTGGCGAAAAGCTTTCCTCGCACTAATTCCAAATGAAAACGCACTGCGGTACAGAGAGGTATCCCCTCTCTGTTTCACGTAGAAGGGGGTATTACCGTGAAGACTAGGGGCGTACCTGACTTCCTGCTCCTGTTTTTAACCGCCCTGATCGTCGGGTTTGGTATTACCATGGTGCTTAGTGCAAGCTCCATTTTCGCCCTGACCAGCTTCACTAGCAATGGCTGCTCTTATTGCAACGGGGACGAGCTGTATTTCGTGAAGCGGCAAATCCGCTTCCTGCTGATCGGAATCGTCGGCATGCTGGTCGCCATGAATATTCCCTTCTCCTTTTACAAGCGCAATTTCTTGCTGATTGCGTTAGGAAGCTTCATCATGCTTGTGCTCGTGCTGATTCCGGGAATCGGGGAGGATGTGAAAGGAGCGCGTTCGTGGTTCAGGATCGGATCATCCAGCCTGCAGCCCGCAGAGTTCGCCAAGCTAGGTCTGATCTTGTACCTGGCGGCGATTCTCGCGAAAAAAGGAGAGGGGGTACGCAAACTCCAGTCTGGTTTGCTTCCCCCGCTCATGGTTACCGGTTTGTTTTTCCTCCTGATTGTCGTGCAGCCCGATCTTGGGTCAGCCGCCATTCTTCTGGGCAGCGCCTTGATCGTGATGATCTGCGGCGGAGCGAGACTTCGTCACCTGATTGGCCTCGGTGGCCCGGTTGTGACCGTGGCTTTTCTCGGATACATCACGTTGAAGCCGCATGCCTTGAATCGCATTAACTCCTACATCAATCCATGGAACGATCCGAGCGGAACCGGGTACAACATCATTCAGTCGTGGATTGCCATCGCCCACGGAGGACTGTCCGGGACGGGCTTCGGGAAGAGCATCCAAAAGTATTTGTACTTGCCGGAGATGCACACCGACTTCATTTTCTCCATCATTACGGAGGAGCTTGGGTTTATCGGTTCTTCTCTGTTCCTGCTGGTCTACCTGCTGTTCCTGTTGCGCGGCATCCACATATGTCTGCGCGTCAAGGACACCTTTGCCAGCCTGGCCGGGATCGGGGTCGTCAGCATGATTGCCCTGCAAGCGATCTTAAACATCGGCGGCGTGACAGGACTGATTCCGCTCACGGGCGTACCGCTTCCTTTCATCAGCTACGGGGGCTCTTCCTTGCTCGTTTGCTTGATCTCGACAGGCTTTTTGCTGAGCGTGTCGCGCGAGGTCAGCCGCCAGAAGCTGGAGGAGCAGCTCAAGAAGCAGCCTTATTCAATGTAGCATCTCGCTTTGCCCAGAAGCAAAAAAACGGCCTGCCGATGCGCAGGTCGTTTTCATTTGCCAAGCTCGATTGTCTCTACACGCACATTGACCGCTTCCACAAACAGTCCGGTCAAGCTCTCGACGGCTTCCTTCACCTTTTCCTGCAACGTGTGGCACACGCGATGAATTTGCGCGCCATAGCGGACTGACACGCGCATGTCGACGATGACTCTGTCCTCTGTGACCGCCACGGTGATTCCTTTCGCCCCGCCATTCAGCTTTTTCGCCAAGTCCTGATACAGCCCACCCGACCGCACCGTAACGTCCAGCACTTCCTCCACGGCTACGGCAGCAATGATCGCGATTACTTGATCGGCCACTCTGATCTCGCCAAGTCTGTCAGCCATCAGGATGCCCTCCTCTTCGACCGAATGATATCTGCTCCCCCGTTTTATCTGAGTTTTCTTTCATTATAAACAACTCATGCTTGGGCTTGGAAGGGAATTTGTTTTTTTCTCTCGGATAATGTCGGCGCTGTGCAATGGATGTCAAGCAATGTCAAGCGCTCGCCCGTGAGCGCTTGCCGCAAGACAGGCTCCAAGGCCGCACCCGTGCGCACCACCTGGGAGTCCACCCCGCACGCCTTGGCCCACAGGGCAAAATCCGGGTTGTGCAGTTGCACGCCAAACGGGCGAAACCCTTCCTGCTGCATTTTCAGTTCTTCCAAACCGAGCGTCCGGTTGTTCACGACCACGACCGTGATCGCGAGTTGCTGTTCGGCTGCCGTCATCAGCTCCGCGAGATTCATTTGCAGGCCGCCGTCTCCGGTTATGCAGACCACTTGCCTGCCCGGAAAAGCGAGCTTGGCCGCAATCGCCGCTGGCAAACCGAAGCCCATCGTGCGCCACTTCCCGGAAAAGAGCGGCTGCTGTCTGCTTGCGCGAAACGCGCGATTGAACCAGATCGTATGCTCGCCGGTATCGAGCGCGACAATCGCATCGTCTGCCACCACCTCGCCCAATGTGTGCATCAAGCTTTCCGGCCTCACTGCCTCGTCAGGCGACTGCGCCTGACTGCGCTTTGCGTTTTCCGCCCAAAACCGAGCATGCCAGCTCTCTACGCTCTTCTCCCAAGCATCGCCTGGCGGACGGGTTTTTAAACGGTGGCTCCACATCGGCAGGACGTCCAGCAGATCGGCCGTGACAGGCAGAAGCTGCGAATGCGCATGCATGGATGCCGCCGCGTGATCGACCTGGATGATCGGCAACTGCTTCGGAATGAACTCCTTCGGAAACCAGCTTGCGCCCAAAATGACGAGCAAATCGGCCTTTTCCAGCGCTTGCAGGGAAGCCTCGCTGCCGCCTTCGCCCAAGCCGCCGAGCACCAGGCGATGCGACTCGTCGATGGCCCCTTTTGCCCCGAGCGACAACAAAATTCCTGCGCCCAACTGCTCCACGAACCGTAAACACAAAGCTGCCGCCGGACGCGCTCCTGTGCCAAGCAGGATGAGCGGCGCTTTCGCACGCATGATCTGTTCTGCGGCGGATTCGATCTCCACCCGGTCGCCGAGCACGCGCGGGATGCGCGGCAGTTGCGGCAGCACGACCGCTTTCGTTTTTTGCGCAAACACGTCCTTGCAAATCGCCAGATGCGCCACGCCTTTTTGCTGGGCAGCCGTCACGAAGGCGCGGTGCAAAGCTTCGCCCACGGCGTCCGGGTGACTGACGGTCATCTGGTAGGCGCTGATCGGCCGAATCATGTCTTCCTGGGCGACAAACTGCTTGTAGCCCCCGCCCAGCTTGTGCGTCTCGACCTGTCCGGCGATAGCGATGACGGGAACGCGATCTGTATGCGCATCCGCCAGCCCGTTCAGCAGGTTGACGAAGCCCGGTCCCATCGTCGCTGCGCACACGGCCGGCTTGCCCGTCAGCTTCGCTTCGGCGCTCGCCATCATCGCCGCCGCAGACTCGTGCCGGCACGAAATGTACTGAATCTCCGACTGTTTCCCCAGCGCGTCCAGCCAGGCGAAAATGCCGTCCCCGGCCACGCCGTAGACGCGTTTTACGCCCCACTCTGCCAGTTGTTTCGTCACGTATTGCGCCACTCTCATTTGCTACTCCTCCATTCAATCTACAGCCATGAAAAAGTCAATGGTAGTGTACGCATTCTCCAGTATTTTACTAGGGCGTTGTGTAGAAAGTTGGAGAACCTAACAATTATCATCAGTTGATTAGCACATTTCCAAAGGAGGAGCAAAAATGAAGCAGCCTGTGAAATGGCTGATAGCACTGGCAGCAATAGCGCTCGTTGTCACAACCGCGATCATGATCTCTCCCATGCGCTCCGATGCGTTCAGCCAGCAAATCGTCAAAGTGGGCGCAGAGGGGAGCGACGTCCGGGAAATGCAGTATCGCCTGAAGCACCTCGGATTTTATACCGGGACGGTAGACGGGATCTTCGGCTGGCGTTCGTACTGGGCACTGCGCAACTTCCAGTACGAGTTCGGACTGCCTGTTGACGGCGTGCTCGGAGCGAAAACGAAATTGAAGCTGTACAACGCTACGAAAAACTACAAGCCGACCGCGGCAGACATGGGCGTGTCGCCATCAACTCCGAGCGCACCTGCGGCGCCGAGCAGTCCGAAAAAAGAGACGTACCACGCCGCCAACATCTCGGCCAACGACCTGCGCCTGATGGCAAATGCGGTTTACGGGGAAGCCCGCGGTGAGCCGTACATCGGGCAGGTAGCGGTGGCAGCGGTCATTTTGAACCGGACGAAAAACCCCGCCTTCCCGAACACACCTGCCGGGGTGATCTTCGAGCCGCGCGCTTTCACCGCTGTAGCAGACGGGCAAATTTGGCTGACGCCAAACGAGCAGTCGAAAAAAGCGGTCAACGACGCCTTGAAAGGTTGGGACCCGACCGGAGGGGCAATCTACTACTTCAACCCGGATACGGCTACGTCCGGTTGGATTTGGAGCCGTCCGCAAATCAAAAAGATCGGCCGCCACATCTTCTGCCGATAAGCTTTGCAAAAAAAGAACAGGCACAACAGTCGAGCAGACTGCGTGCCTGTTTACGTTTTCCCGTCCTGTCAGGTGGAGCGCTGGGACTGCATATGCTGCGCCATCTTGACGAACCGCTCTTCCGATTCGGTCGTGCCGCATACTCCGCACTGAATCATGTAGGATTCGCCCTTGTACGGCTGATGAAACAAGTCCAGTTCCTCGCTGCCCATCTGCTGGACGACTTCTCCCGTTTGCGGGTCCAGCCGTATGTAGCGCGGGATTTGTTCGATAATGGTAAAGCGCATCCGGTTTGACTTGCACGTGGGACACAACAAAGGCTTGGTCATAGTAGCACCTCCCTGTCTTCTTTCATCGTTTAGTTTCTGCCAGAAGAGGAACTCTATACCTATCGTCCTGGTTTCCAGGAGAGCATCAATTTTTTGGTACAAAAAGGAAGACTTTGCTGGTATGATTCAATAGGTAGGTAACTAATGGATATTTGCAATTGAGGTGATCGCATGAATTTACGACTCTTTTTTTCTCTCGTCGGGGCCTCTGTGCTCTTGGCGGCTTTTGCGCACTACTTTACTGATAACGAATTTTTCCAGTTCGCGACCTCTGCCCTGGCCATCATCTTTCTCGCGGCCTGGCTCGGCAAATCGACGGAAAGCGTGGCTCATTATGCGGGAGACCGGATTGGCGGCTTTTTGAATGCCACCTTCGGCAACGCCGCCGAGCTGATTATCGCGTTTTTCCTCGTCAAGGAAGGCTTGTTCGACATGGTCAAGGCGTCGATCACCGGGGCGATCATCGGCAACATGCTTCTCGTGCTCGGGCTAAGCGTGCTCTTGGGCGGACTGAAGTACAGGGAGCAAAACTTCAACAGCCGACTGGCTGGGCACAACGCCTCGCTGATGACACTCGCGATCGTCGCCCTGTTTATTCCGGCTGTCTTCATGAGGGAGCTGCCGCCAGTCAAAATTGAGACGCTGAGCATCGTCATCGCGATTTTGCTGATCGTCGCCTACATCCTCTGGCTGATTTTCTCCATGATTACGCACAGCGACTTTTTGTCCGACATCGAGCCTCACGGAAGCGACGCTGTCTGGTCGAAAGGCGTCTCGATCCTGATGCTCGCCGTCTCGACCGTGTTTGTCGCGGTCGTCTCGGAATGGCTCGTGCACGGCGTCCAGCATGTGTCGCACTCGCTCGGCTGGTCCGAGCTGTTCGTCGGTGCGTTCGTCATCGCCATCATCGGGAACGCCGCCGAGCACAGCGCAGCGCTTTTGCTCGCGATGAAAGGGCGGATCGGCGCTGCCGTGGAAATCGCCATCGGCTCGAGCTTGCAAATTGCGCTGTTCGTCGCTCCTACGCTCGTCTTGGTCAGCCTGCTGCTCGGCAATCCGATGGACATCGTGTTCACGCCTTTTGAGCTGGCAGCGATCGGGGTTGCGACCTTCATTACGATCTCGATCACGAAGGACGGGGCGACCAACTGGTTTGAAGGGGTTCTTCTGCTCACGGTCTACATCATTCTCGGAACCGCCTTCTTCTTCGCCTGATCCCCGCTGCTTTGGGAAAAAGCAAAAAGGAGCGCCGCGGCAGTCGTTGCCGTTGCACTCCTTTTTTAGTTGGCCGGCTCGCTGCCGCTACCAGATTCCGAGCATCTGCATGAAGACGAGCACGATCGCCAGGGGCGACACATATTTCAGCAGCAACAGCCAGACGACGAACAGACGCTTGGCGAGCGGCGATTGGTCGGCGCGCAGTTCTTCGATCAGCACTTCCCGCTTCATTTTCAGCGGCACAAAAATGGCAATCAGCAAAGCTCCGAGCGGCATCAAAATGTTGCTGACGAGATAATCGAATGCATCGAAGATCGACTTTCCAAACACGGTCACCTCGCTCCAGACGCCAAACGACAAAGCAGACGGCACGCCGACGACGAAAATGAGCAGGCCGACGATCCACGACAGGCGCTTGCGCTTTCCTTCCTCTCCTTTGGCCAAGGAAGCGACGATGATTTCCAGCATGGAAAAAGCAGAGGTCAGCGTGGCAAACAGGAACAAGGCCAGGAAGATGAACAGGAACAGTCCGCCGAGCGCAATTTTTTCAAAGACAGACGGCAGGACGATAAACAGCAGGCCAGGACCAGCCGTTGGCTCCAAGCCGAGCGAGAAGACCGCCGGGAAGATGGCCAGTCCGGCGAACAGGGAAACGAGCAGATTCAGGCTGACAATCGAGCCTGCGGAGCGCACCAGGCTTTCGTTTTTCGCCAAATACGAGCTGTACGTAACCATGACCGATACGCCGACGCTGAGCGAGAAGAACGACTGGCCGAGCGCGTACAGGATCGCTTCTGCACTCAGTGCGGAAAAGTCGGGCCGGAGGAAGAACGCGACGCCTTCCATCGCCCCAGGCAACGTCAAGGAACGGAACATCAACACGAGAAACAGAATGAACAAGGCCGGCATCATGTATTTGTTCGCCGATTCGATCCCGCTCTGCACACCGCGGGCCACCACCCAGGCCGTAATCAGCATGAACACAAACTGGGCAGCGACTGCGCCTACCGGAGCGGAGATAACCTCTCCGAAAAGCTGCTCATACTGCGCACCGATCAACTGTCCCGACAGGCCACGCATCAGGTAAGTGAGAATCCAGCCTCCGACCACACTGTAAAACGACAACAGCAAAAAGCAGGTCACGACGCCAAGGCGGCCGATCCAGTGCCACATCGTCCCCGGTGCAATCGCCCGGTAGGCGCTGATCGCTTCTTTTTGCGTGCTGCGGCCAATCGTAAACTCGCCTAGCAACAGCGGCAGCCCGATGACGAGCGTAAAGATCAGGAACAGGCAAAAAAACGCGCCGCCCCCGCTCGTCCCTACCATATACGGAAATTTCCAGATCGCTCCCAAGCCAATGGCGGAACCTGCTGCGGCCAAAATAAAGCCGAGCCGGCTCGTCCACTGTTCTGCTTGATTTTTCATCATGATTCACTCCTCAACTATACAGATTGCTGCCACACATAAAAAAACTCGCCCCAAAAAGGGACGAGTTGTTCGTTTCTCGCGGTACCACCCTAGTTAGACATCGCCTTTGCTTATAAAGACATGTCTCTCCTCGTCATTGATAACGGGTATGACCCGGACTCTCTTACTTGCGGCGCCTTGCGTTCAGAGGTCAGCTCCAGAGGGAATTCGACGAAGGCTGTCCTGCGGCTGCTCTCAGTCTATGGCAGCGGCTTCCCTGTCAGGCAGCACATTTCGTTTACTGGTCTCTTTCGTAGCTATTTTCCTATGCAGGGAGGCAGGCGAATAAAAAAACCCGTCCAAAAAAGGGACGAGTCTGTTCGCGGTACCACCCTGATTAAGCACCAGGAACATTCGCGCTCCCGGCACTTCACTTGCTCATCGTTAACGGAAATGACCCGTTTCCTCCTAGTTGGCTCTGCCGTTCAGAGGGCTGCTCCGGAGGGAATTCCACGGTTCGCGCTTCAAAGCTGCTTGCAGTCTGGGGCAGCTTCTCCCTGTCAAGCGGTGTCTTCCGTGTACTGGTCTCCGTCATCGCATTTTCGCTTATATCAAATACTTGTGTATAAATTTAATATATACAACACAAATAGGCAAGACCTTTTTCAAAAAAACGAAAAGCGAGGATAATCGCCGCTCTCCTCGCCTTACTTTTGATTGAACAGTTCATGGAGAGTCGCCAGTTTGCGTTCCAATGAACCCATGATTTCACGACCAATTTCTTCCGCAATCAGTCCAAGGCGAACTGCATACTCTACTTCCCGAGAAAGCCCGAACATTTGGGTATCAAGCACTTCTTCATACAGTGGGCACTGCGGCATGGTCAGGTTTTCCATCTGTACGTCGATGAGCTTGTAAATCTTGTCTGCGTCTGCTTTGAGCAGTGCTAGCGCTTTCTGTTCCAGATCAGGAACTTTAATTTCTGTCAAAACCTATCCCTCCGTTTGCCTCCATCCTTATCATACATAGTACGCGATTCTGGGCCATTTGAAAAGGGGAGAAGCTGGATCAACTGCAAGAAGCTAAAAGATAGCAAGATTCCATTCCTTTGCGAGAAGCTCAAGCAGCTTGACTCCGGCGACCGAATTTCCTTTTTCGTCCAGAGCAGGACCGAAGACCCCGATCCCCATCCGCTGCGGGACCGCAGCCATGATCCCTCCGGCTACGCCGCTTTTCGCAGGAATCCCGGCGTCAATGGCAAACTCTCCGGAAGCGTTGTACATGCCACAGGTCACCATAAAAGTTTTACAGATGCGGGCGACCTCTTGCGGGATCACTCTCTCGCCCGTCTCGGGAATCACGCCGTCGGCGGCAAGCACCATGCCCAATCTCGCTACCTCTTTGGCTGTGACCTCAATCGCGCAATGCCGGAAGTACAAATCAAGCGTCTCTTCCACGTCTGTCGCAAGAACCCCGCTGTCTTTCAAAAACCAGGCGAGCGCCCGGTTGCGGGCAGCCGTTCGCTTTTCCGAGCAGTAAACCGCTTCATTGATGGACAGCGCGGGATTTCCTGTCATTTTGCGCAGCAGGCTAAGCACTGCGTCCAGGCGCTGCTCCACTCCATTGCCCTGAATCATCCCCGCGACGGCAATCGCCCCGGCGTTAATCATCGGGTTCAGCGGCTTGTGCGGCTTGATCGTCTCCAGCTTGATAATCGAATTGAACGGGTCCCCTGTCGGCTCCTTGCCTACCCGCTCAAACACATGCTTCTGTCCGTTTTGGCACAACGCGACGATCAGCGAGCATATTTTGGAGATGCTTTGCAATGTAAACGGAACATCTGCATCTCCCGCCGACAAAATCGTCCCGTCGGGCAGGCAAACCGCGGCCCCGAGCATGCGCGAATCTACTTTTGCCAGCTCGGGAATATACGCCGCCACCTTGCCTTGTCCTGTATAATCGCTGGCCGCTTTCACTGCTTCGGCCAGTTGAATCGACGCTCGCTCGATCTCCATCTGCTATCCCCTCTATCCATATTCACGATGTATATGAATAGATTGTAGATTTGAATACGGTGGCTGTCAAATTGTGGGACGCATCGCCACTCTTTTTGCCACCCGCCCTACTCCGTAATGGCCCGCTTCAAACGCTCCATCGCTTCTTCGACGACAGCGCGCGGGCAGGCAAAATTGATCCGCTGGAAGCCTTCCCCTTCCTGTCCGAACACGACGCCGTCCTGAAACCCGAGCTTTGCTTTTTCGCGAAGCAGGCGATTCAGCTCCGGCTGTTTCAGGCCCAGACGGCGAAAATCCATCCAGCCCAAATAGGTTGCTTGCGGCACAGGCATACAGACGCCCGGTACATGCTCAGACAAATAGCGCTGGATGTACGTCGCGTTTTGCTGCAAGTACATAAGCAGTTCGTTGAGCCATGGCTCCCCGTGCCGATAGGCCGCGATGGTGGCTTCCATGCCGAACAGGTTCAAGTTTTCGTAGCCCATCCGGGAAGCGGTCGCGGTAAAATCGCGCAGCAGTTGCCTGTTTTCCGTCAGCAGATAAGACGTGAACAGCCCTGCCAGATTGAACGTCTTCGAAGCCGCCAAAAACGTCACGCTCTGTCTGGCCAGCTCCGGGGGAAGCGAATAGTACGGGGTGTGGCTGCCTTGCTCGTAGACGAGGTCGGCGTGGATTTCGTCAGCCACGACGATTACGCCATGCTCTAGGCACAAGGCTCCGAGCCGCTCCAGCTCCTGCCTGGTCCATACTCTGCCGACAGGATTGTGCGGGCTGCACAAAAGCATCAGCTTCACTGCGGGGTCGCTCAGCTTTTTGGTTAGGTCGTCCCAGTCCATCTCATAATGGCCGTCTTGCTCGCGCAACGAGCTGCGCACGACTTGCCGTCCCCGGTTTTCAACCGCATGGAAAAACGGATGGTACACCGGCGTCTGAATCAGGACGCGCTCCCCTGGTGATGTATATGCCTCAATCGCGACATGGATGCCAGGAACTACACCCGGAATGCCCGCCATCCAGCTCGTTTCCACCTCGACTCCAAACCGTTTGCGAATCCACTCCTGCAAGCTCGCAAAAAAAGCGGCGCTCTTCAGCGGATAGCCGTAGATCGGGTGCGCCGCCCGCTGCACAATCGCTTCCGTCACTTCCGGCGGGCAGGCAAAATCCATGTCGGCCACCCACATCGGCAGCATGCCCTCTCCGTTCACCTTCGGATTGTCAATGTCCCATTTTACGCTGTCCGTTCCTCTGCGCTCGATTCTCGTCTCAAAGTCGTACATGGTTTTCCCTCCCGCGATTTCCAAAGCTTCCGGCAGCCTGTCCGCCCTGTTCCCGCTCGCTCCTGTTGTCCGTCTCCAGGCCAAGCCAAGCTTTCCTCTCTATCGTTCAGCATAACCGCTTCGTCGGCAATTGTCCAAGGCTGCGCCTGCTTTTTGACGCACAAAAAGCCGCGACGAAGTCAGCGGCTCTTTGGCACCGTTTGTTAACGCGGATAGACACCTGGCCCGACTGGCAAGCCTGCGTAATACCAGATCGCCATCTGAATGAGCCAGATGACCAAAAAGACGATCGCATACGGCATCATGGTGGAGAAAATCGTCCCCATCCCCGCGTTCTTGTTGTACTTCTGGTAAAAAGCGAGGATGAGCGGCAAATAAGGGTTCACCGGAGAGATCGTGTTCGTGGCCGAATCGGCAATCCGGTAGGCCACCTGAATGAACGCCGGGTGGTAGTCAAGCAGCATCAGCATCGGCATGAACACGGGAGCCAGGATCGCCCACAGCGCGGAGCCGCTCGTGATGAACAGGCTGCAAATGCCTGTAAACAGGCTGAAGGCAATCACAACAGGCAGCCCGGTCAGCCCGACGCTTTTCATGAACTCTGCGCCGTTTACCGCCATCAGGATGCCGATGTTGCTCCAGTTGAAAAAGGCAATGAACTGAGCGGCTGTGAACGCGAGCACGATGAAGCCGGACATGTCCTTGATCGCCTCTGACATGTAGTGCGGCATGTCCTTCGACGTCTTCATTAGCCCCATGGCTCGTCCGTACACATACGAGACGGTGACGAAGAACAGCAAAATGATCGGAATGATTCCTTTTAAAAACGGCGAGGTCAGAAAATCGCCTGTTTTCGGATCGCGCAACAGCGCTCCTTCCGGTACCACGAGCAGGGCGAGAATGACGACAAAGACGAGCGCGGCGATCCCCGCGTGACGCAGCGCCTTGTTTTCCTGCAAAGTCAGCTCGTCGAACTGGACGTTCCGATCCCCCTGGTATGTGCCGAGGCGCGGCTCGATGATTTTGTCGGTAATCCAGCCTCCGGCAAAGGCGAGGAAAAAGACGGACGCCGACATGAAAAACCAGTTGTCCACCGGAGTGACGACGGCATTCGGATCAATCGTCCGCGCTACCTCTGTACTGATCCCCGACAGGAGAGCATCGGTTCCCGCGATAAACAGGTTCGCGGTAAAGCCCGAGGATACACCCGCCATCCCGGCGGCAAATCCTGCGATCGGATGGCGCCCCATCGCCAGAAAAACAAGCCCGCCAAGCGGCGGAATGATGACCATCGCCGCATCAGACGCGAGATTGCCGAGAACGCCCACGAATACGACCGCGTAGCTGACAATCGCCTTTGGCACACGGGCCATCATTTTTCGCAACACGGAGGTCAACAGCCCGACTTTTTCCGCAAGGCCGATCCCGAGCGTCATCGCCAGCACCAGTCCGAGAGCCGGAAACTCGATGAAGTTTTTCAGCATGCTCGTCAAAATCCAGTGAATGCCTTCGACGCTAAGCAGGCTTTTGACCGCGACTGCCTCTCCTTTTCCGGGATGCACGACGGACAAGTTCATCGCGGACAAAATCGCCGAGATGACCATGAGTGCCAAACAGAGGATGACAAAGAGCATGAACGGATGCGGCAGCTTGTTGCCGACGGTTTCGATCCATTTGAGAATGCCTCTTTGCTGCTCCAGTTGCGGTTTCAGATTTGTTGCCCCATTTGCCATAGTATGCCCCCTCATGATGTCCAAGTTTTTTGACCTGAACGTGTTAGCGCGTCCAGTCAGGCGTCCGTTCAAAACCGCGGCTCGTTCCTTCCCCTGCCGTCCTGCGCCAAATATCTTACTTATAAGAATATTTTAATATAATTATATACTCAACTTTCGCACCTTGAAAAACGGCCTCCGATCATGTGGTGCATGAATAGAAGGGCAATCAAGTTGTAACCTTGACAAATCTGATTAGCAAAAAGAAATACACCATTCATTTTGGTAAAATTAGTGTGTCCAGCACTAACCCAAAAGAAAGGTGTACTAGAATATGATAATCAAAAAAGATCTCTCTCAGCAACTCCCAAAAACGTTGCTCAACGCGTTTTCTCAGTTGAAAATCGGCCATCATCTCCGCAAGGCAGGGATTATCAAGGGGGTTGGCTATTCCTGTTTGGAATTGTTTCAGCTTGTTTTTCTCTTGGTTTTCCAGCATAAGAACTGGTTCCGCTTGCTAGAAAGCGAACAACGTACTGATTTACCTGGAAAAGATACGATCTATCGCTTTCTCAATGATCCCCGTTACAATTGGCGAGCCTTTCTCCATTCGCTTAGCGGAACATTCATCAAAACATTGGGTTCATTGACCTCCGCCAAACGAGTACGTGTATTCATCATAGACGATTCCGTTTATTCCCGTTCTCGTAGCAGAGCACTCGAACTGCTTGCTCGTGTACACGATCATACAACAGGCAAATTTGTTAAGGGATTTCAGATGCTGACTCTTGGCTGGTCAGATGGCTTTACCTTTGTACCTGTTGGTTTTACCTTGCTCAGTTCCCGAAACGAAGCGAATCGATTGCAAAACATTCGTGAAGACATTGACAAGCGAACAAATGGATACAAGCGTCGAAAAGAGGCTTTGCAAAGCAAACCAGCAGCAGTCCTTACCTTACTCGACCATGCTCTACAGATGGGAATCCAAGCTGATTATGTGCTTATGGACACATGGTTTACCCATAGCCCACTTATCCAAGCCATTTCCGGTAGAGGATTGCAGGTCATCGGTATGGTCAAACAACTAAAGCAACGCTATCTGTTCGGACAGCAAATGCTAACTTTGGGCGAGTTGTTTACCCTGTGCCGTACCCAGCGGACGAAACATGGAATCCTAGGCTCCATCGTAGTTCGCCTCGCTTGCGGATTGCAGGTGAAACTCGTATTTATTCAAAACCGCAACAAGAGAAGCGAATGGCTCACGTTACTGAGTACCGATTGTTCTTTGGATGCGGCGGAAATCGTGCGAATCTACGGTAAGCGTTGGCAGATCGAGACCTTTTTCAAATTCACCAAGTCTTATTTGAATCTAGCGAAAGAGTTTCAAGGCCGTTCGTATGATATGTTGATTAGCCACACAACGATTGTGTTTACAAGATACATCCTACTTGCTTGGGAAGCCCGGCAGAAGGCAGACTCGAAAACACTCGGAGGACTGTTTTATTTGTTATGCGATGAAGTGAAAGACATTGATGTAAAAACGGCACTTGTGCAACTCTGGGCTTTCATGCAACGTCATTTGGAGAATTCGTCTCAACAAGAGGGGCTTCTTAGTCAATTACAGCAATGGATTGCCGCTCTTCCCAGCTACATCAAGAGTTGTTTGGCAATTTCGTCCTGCGAAAGTTGAGTTATATAAATTCAAAAATGTGTGTCAATAATTTTCAGACTGATTTATGAAATTTTCGTTATTTTCATTGTTTGCCCTTTCGCGAACAGGTATAGTAAAATGCTAGATGATGTTGAAAGATTACGGAGGTATGCTTCATGTCTGATGTTATCGTGTTCAAAGGGGCTGTCACGTACCCGATCACTTTGGACCCGACTGTCTGGGTTTTCGACGAGCGCAAGTTTGATTTGAACACGTATGCGGGCGAAGAAGACCCGTCCTTGTCCAAACAGATGCAATATTTGCAAGGAACAGGAACGCAGTGGGACAAGGAGCTGAAGGAAGGCGCGCAACTGCCGTCCGAGCGCAAAAGCCTGGCAGAGGAGCGCAAAGTGCTGGACGGCGACTACGGGATTCGGCTGGATCCGTTTATTACGAATGCGGCACCGCTGCCAGAGGCGACACACGTCCGGCTGCATCGCGAGAACGCGGACCCGGTCGTCCTCCCTATTTCCGAAGCGAGACGGGCCATCCTGCAGTTTTCCAAAGCCGGCAAGCCGATCAAGGAAGACGGACCTGTCTACTTTTACTTGCCGGAAACTTTGCTGAAAAAAGAAGCGCCGATTACGGGAATCACGGCGTTGGAGTTTTTCACGGCCTGATCTATGGATTTGGGCAGCATGGAAAGCAGTCAAACAAACGAACGACAGAAAAAGCCATCCTCTAACTGAGCGGCCCCTTCCCATTGTCAGGAGAATCTGACAATCCGGAGCTGTTCGTCGCCAAGGATGGCTTTTGTCGCTGGTTCTTATGTGTGTTGCTCTTAGGCGCTGGCCTGTGTGATGCGAATGTTGCGTGTCTGCAGCTCTGCGCGAAGCAATTCAATAAAAGCGGAATCTAGCTGAAGGTCGACAGCACGATGATATACTTCTATCAGCATCTGGTCACTCAAGTATTTCACCCTTGCTCACCTCCATCCTCTCGTATGCGTTCATTGTACCAGATGATAGAGTATCGAACAACCGTTCTGATATCCACAAACGATGTGGAAATGCTGTGAGTAACTTGTGGGCAATCTGTGTGTAACAACAGAAAACGCCGCTATACGTATGTGGATATTTATTCCACTTTTATCCACAGACAATCGAAATTTGTCGAACGATTGCGACTGCTCTTTCCTTTTTCCCTTTCAAACAAAGAAACAGCCCTCCTGAATCGGAAGGCTGTTTGTGTTTGTTACGCGTTTGCTGTTTCGGAAACGTGCAATACTTGCTTGATGCGCTCGATCGCCCAGTCGAGGTCTTCCTTGCTAATTACGAGCGGCGGTGCAAAGCGGATGGTCGTTTCGTGCGTTTCCTTGCACAGAAGACCCAGCTCTTTCAGCTTCTCGCAGTAAGGACGGGCAGCAGTCGTCAGCTCCAGGCCGATGAACAGGCCGCGGCCGCGAATTTCCTTGATGATCGGGTTGTTGATTTCCTTCAGTTTTTCCATGAAGTACTCTCCCATCTCCAGGGAACGTTGGACAAGACCTTCGTCAGCGAGAACGTCCATCGCCGCTACGGCTACAGCGCAGCCGAGCGGGTTTCCACCGAAGGTAGAGCCGTGGGAGCCTGGTTCGAACACGCTGAGAATTTCTTTGTCCGCTGCAACGGCAGAGATCGGGAATACCCCGCCGCCAAGCGCTTTCCCCATAATGTACATGTCTGGCTTGACGTCTTCCCAGTCGCTTGCAAACAGTTTGCCTGTACGTCCGAAGCCGGTCTGGATTTCGTCGCAGACGAGCAGGACGTTGTTTGCTTTACATACTTCTTGCGCTTGTTTCAGGAAGCCCTCTTGCGGAATGATGATCCCCGCTTCGCCCTGGATCGGCTCGAGCATGAACGCGGCTGTATTTGGCGTGATCGCTTGCTTCAGCGCCTCGATGTCGCCGTAAGGGATGATTTTGAAGCCAGGCGTGAACGGTCCGAAGCCGCGTCTGTACTCTTCTGCGGAAGAGAAGGACGTAATGGTCACGGTGCGGCCGTGGAAGTTGCCTTCACAGACGATGATTTCCGCCTGGTTTTCCGGTACTTTTTTCACGTCGTAAGCCCAGCGACGAACAGCTTTGAGAGCGGTTTCCACTGCTTCCGCGCCTGTGTTCATCGGCAAGATCATCTCTTTGCCTGTCAGTGCGGACAGCTTCTCGTAAAATTCGCCCAACTGATCGTTGTAAAAAGCGCGGGAGGTCAGCGTTACTTTGTCTGCCTGATCTTTCAGCGCCTGGATGATGCGCGGATGGCGGTGTCCCTGGTTCAGAGCGGAGTACGCGCTCAGCATATCCAAATATTTATTGCCTTCCGGGTCTTCTACCCATACGCCTTCTGCCTTGGAGATGACGATCGGTAGTGGATGGTAGTTGTGTGCGCCGTATTTTTCGGTTTGTTCAATGACAACTTTTGTTTTCGTCATGCTGATAGCCTCCTTCGATTTCACTTGCTAATCTTATCCAAGCAAGAATGATGCCAATGTAAAAAACAAAGGAAATGACGGGGAACGGGCCGTTTTGAGCAAAAAAATTTTGCAGGTCCTTCCCGTATTATTTTGCAGGTGCATAATCATTTTGCACGCAGTCGTTTGTATGATATGATACTGTCACGAAGAAAGGCTGGTGAACCATTGTGTCGTCTTCAAGGCAAGAAAACTCCCTCGAAACGCTACTTCGCATCTACGAGCATATCCTAGACAGAATGAATGAGGGCGTCCACGTGATTGACGCCACCGGAACGACGATCGTGTACAACCAGAAAATGACCGAGCTGGAGTCAATGGCACGCCAGGACGTCCTGCACAAGCCTCTGTCAGAGGTGTTCCAGTTCCACAGCGGACAGGAGAGCACGCTGCTCACCTGCTTGCGGACAGGAAATAGCATACGCAATACGCGGCAAACGTATTTCAACGACAAGCAAAAAGAAATTACGACCATCAACAATACATACCCGATCATCGAAAACGGGCAAATCATCGGCGCGATGGAGATCGCCAACGATGTGACAAAGATGGAGCGGCTCATCCGCGAAAACTTGCTTGCGAAAAACGGCTCCCGCTACACGTTTGACCAGATTATCGGAAAAAGCGGAGCGATTCTCGACGTGATCGAAAACGCCAAGCGGGCAGCGCGCACCTCCTCCTCCGTGCTCGTCGTCGGCGAAACCGGAGCAGGCAAAGAACTGTTCGTGCAAAGCATCCACAATGCCAGCCTGCGCTCATCCGGCCCGCTCATCTCGCAAAACTGCGCGGCGCTTCCCGACAGCCTGATTGAAGGCTTGCTGTTTGGCACGGCCCGCGGCGCTTTTACCGGAGCGGTGGAAAGACCGGGCTTGTTCGAGCAGGCAGAAGGCGGCACGCTGTTTCTCGATGAAATCAACTCGCTTAGTATGCCTCTCCAGGCCAAATTGTTGCGCGCCCTGCAGGAGAAGTCGATCAGGCGCATCGGCGACACGAAGGATCGGGCGATTGACGTGCGCATCATCGCCGCTATCAACGAAGACCCGGTAGAGGCGATCGCCAATTCTCATTTGCGAAAAGACTTGTACTACCGCCTTGGCGTCGTCACCCTGTTCCTGCCTCCGCTGCGCGAGCGCAAGGAAGACATCCCGATGCTCGTTTCGCATTTTATTGAAAAGTACAATGAGCTGTTTCAAATGGAAGTGACAGGTGTCGCGAGCGACGTCCTGCAATTTTTTCAGGAGCACGACTGGCCCGGCAACGTCCGGGAACTGCAGCATCTCATCGAAGGGGCGATGAACTTGATGGTGGACGAGACGACGATCCGCTACGAGCACTTGCCGCTGCACTTTTTGCGCCGCTCCCCTGCCAGCGCGACCGCAAGCGAGCAAGCGTCTCCCCGCTCTCTTCCGTTTATTGAGGAAGGTAAATCGCTGAAGGAAACGATGCAGGAGTTTGAAACCGCCTATATTCATCACGTCGTAGACCGCTACAACGGCAACATCTCGCGCGCGGCCAAGGAACTGCAAATCAGTCGGCAAAGCTTGCAGTACCGCCTGCGCAAATTGGGAATCAGAGGATAAGCGGCTTGCTTCTTCATTTTACGACGCCAAAATTTTTGGCGTTTTTTTATTTTTTTTGCACAGAAACGCCCATTTTCTTTGCACTCTTCTCCATAATCTACCTGACAAAGATGATTTGCTTGCGCTGATACTTTTGGTATCATTCTTGCAAAACATATAGCACGCCTGAAAACGCATTCATCAAATCAATATTTCTCGCGTGAAGGAGAGGGTTTTATGACACCAAGCAGCAACGAACAGCACAATGAACTAAAACGCAGTATGAGCAGTAGGCACCTCTTCATGATTTCTCTTGGAGGCGTGATCGGGACCGGACTGTTTCTCGGTTCTGGCTATACGTTAAGCCAGGCTGGACCCGTTGGCACGATCCTTTCTTTTCTGGTCGGCGGCTTTATCATGTATTTGACCATGCTCTGCCTTGGCGAGCTGACTGTAGCGATGCCGGTAGCTGGTTCGTTCCAAACGTACATGACCCGGTTCGTCAGTCCGTCCCTTGGCTTCGGCGTAGGCTGGCTGTACTGGCTCGGCTGGGCCGTAACCGTTGCCCTCGAGCTTTTGTCTTCCGGTCTGTTGATGCAGCGCTGGTTCCCTGACTCTCCGGTCTGGATGTGGTGCGCCATCTTCGGTGTCCTTCTGTTCCTGTTGAATGCGCTTTCTGCCCGTGCGTTCGGTGAGTCCGAATTCTGGTTTTCCAGCATTAAAGTAAGCGCTATCATCCTGTTTATCATCTTGGGTGGAGCGGCTATGTTCGGCTTGATTGACATGAAAAATGGACAACCTGCTCCGATGTTCTCCAACTTCACCAGCAGTCCGCTGCTTCCGTTTGGCATTACCGGCCTGTTGATGACGATGATTACGGTGAACTTCTCCTTCCAGGGTACCGAACTGATCGGTATCGCGGCCGGCGAGAGCAAGGAACCGGAGAAAACGATTCCGAAGTCCATTCGCGCTACCGTGTGGCGCACGCTCGTCTTCTTCATTTTGGCGATTGCCATCGTGGCCGGGATGATTCCGTACCAACAGGCTGGCGTGATCGAAAGCCCGTTTGTCGTCGTGTTTGACAGCATCGGTATCCCTTATGCAGCAGACATCATGAACTTCGTCGTCCTGACTGCGCTGTTGTCTGTAGCCAACTCCGGCTTGTACGCCGCTACGCGGATGCTCTACTCCTTGTCCAATGAGCGAATGGCTTCCCGCAAGCTTGCGATCGTCAACCGCAAAGGCATTCCGATGAATGCGTTGATTATTACTTTTTCCATCTCTCTGCTCTCGCTTCTGTCCGGCTTTTTTGCAGAAGATACCGTGTTCATGGTGCTTCTGTCCATCGCTGGCCTGGGTGCTCAGGTAGGCTGGATCTCGATTTCCGCGTCCCAGCTCGCTTTTCGTCGCCACTACCTGAAAAATGGCGGCAAGCTGGAAGACCTGAAGTTCCGTACGCCGCTGTACCCTGTACTTCCATTGGTTTCGCTGATTTTGAACCTGAGCGTCCTCGTCAGCCTGGCCTTTGATCCGGAGCAGCGCATCGCTCTCTACTGTGGCATTCCGTTCATGCTCATTGCGATTCTGATCTACCAGCTTCGCTTCAAAAACAAGCTGGAGCCGCAGCCAGACACTGAACTGGGCTCCTATCGCAAAGCGAACAATCTGTAAGCAAATATAAAAGAAAAGCTTGCACTCCTGTTCAAAGGAGGCAAGCTTTTCGCTTTATGGTCATGATTTTTTGGCCATGCTACAGGGAGATTCGCACAATTTCCGTTATGACCACCATGGCAAAGACGGCAAATCCAAGGGAACTCGTCACCAGCAACATCCGTTTCAGCTTTTTCATATCTTCCATATCAGATTCCCTCACTTTCCTAACGCCCATCGTTTTCGTTTCTATCGTTATATACGCACCACCCATGGAAAATGTTTCAATGGGCGCCCAATAACATTTCGTGTTTTCTCGTCAAAAAGCTTACGGTTGCGCGATTTTTGTCAAATCGTTGCCGAGCTTGAACGTGTCTTGCTCCATCAAATGGAGCATCCAGGCAACCAACAAGCCTACGGCGAGACAGATCGTCCACGGAAGCCACGCCGCCTGCAGCTTCAGCCCGACATCGTACACCCAGCCGCCTGCGACCTGGCCGAGCGAGCCGCCGATGGCAATCGAGTATCCGTTGAAGCCGTAATAGGCTCCTACCAAATCTTTTGGCGCAAAACGCGGAACGACATCTACCAGATTCGGCACGGCGATCATCGTGCCCAGCGCGAACAGGAAGACGTCGATGAGCAGCATCCACAGCGAATCGGCAAAGGTAAACAGGAACAGCCCCACGCCCATGACCAGCGTGCCGATGCCGATCAAGGTCAGCCGATGCGGATATCCTTCCAGCCATTGCGTCACCTTCATCTGGAAAAGAATGACGAACAGCGACATCGCCGACAGGACAATCCCGACAGAAGTTTTGCTGTGTGTCACATGCTCCACGAGCAGCGGTATGGTCAAAAATACTTGCATATTCAAGTAATAATAGCCCATCAGGATGAACGTGAAGCGGACAAAACGCTTGTCCCGGATCACCGTGAACATGCTCTCCCAAATACTGTGCCGTGTATTGGTGGCACTGATCGGGGACAGAAAAAAGAAGGAGACAAGCGCGTTCACGCCAAAAATCGCTCCGGCAAACAGCGACAAGTACGTAAAATCAACGGCCGAGAGTGCGGTGCCGACGATTTGCGAGCCGACTACCGCAATATTGCCGAGTACATTGCGAAAGGCAAACACTTCTTTGCGAATGGAATCCGGCGTCAAAATCGCAAACGCAGCCGAGCCAGCCGGGTCAAACAGCGCCCCGCCGAGGCCAGACAAAATCGCTGCGATAAAAAAATGCCACGTCTCTGTACAGAATGCGAACATCGCGAACCCGACAGCCCGCACGGCCATGCCGAGAACCATCGCACCTTTGTAGCCAAAGGCGTCGGCCATCACTCCGCCCAAAAACGCAAAGCCTTGCTGGGAAAACTGCCGCACGCTGAGCACGAGTCCCGCCATCGCCAGCGTCCATCCAATACTGCCCGTCAAGTACAAGGTCAGATACGGAATCAGGGCATAAAAACCAAGGTTCATCATAAAGGATGTCGTCAAGAGCAGCTTGACAGAAAACGGTGTTTCTTTCCACATTTCCCTCTTCATTTGATACCCCTCGCTCTCCCGCTATCTCTCATGATTTGGGGATATCCCCAGCTTAAAGAACAGGGTATAATTTGGGAAACGAACGTTTTTGTATATGGTTATCAAATATTTAGATAAGAGGGAAACACACGCTATGGACTTCGAACAACTGCGCGCCTTCTACACGTTGGCACAGACGAAAAACTTCACCAAGGCTGCGGAAATGCTCCATCTCGTTCAGTCTACGGTGACGATGAGAATCAAGCAACTGGAAGAAAAAGTCGGGAAGCCGCTGTTTATCCGCGACAAGCGGAGTGTGGAAATTACCCAGGCTGGCTTGACGCTTTTGCCCTATGCCGAAAGAATCCTCAAGCTGTCTCACGAGGCACTGAGCGAAGTCGCTTCTCTCCAGCCATATGAAGATTACTTGTCCATCGGCAGTCTGAACGCCATCTGGACCTCTACCCTCGAACCGATCTTGAAAGAGTATCATTACCGTTATCCGCAAATTGCCATCAGCACCAAAACCGGGCATTCCTCCGACGTCATCCAGTATTTGCTCGACAACGTCATTCAGATCGGAATCGTATATGTGCCGCCGTCTTTGCCGAACTTTGAGGTCATTCCCACCTGGGACGATGAAATCGTCCTCGTCTGCTGTCCGCAGAGCAGCTTCGCCCAGTCGACTCATGTGGACTCGCGCGAGCTTCGCAACCTGCCGCTGCTCTACATGAACTGGGGACCGCCCTTCAACGAATGGATCAGACAGACGCTGCCGCGCAACTACGTGCCCAAGCTGACCGTCGACAAGGCGGAGCTGGCCATTGATTTGATTAAGGAAGGGCTGGGCGTCAGCCTGCTGACCCGCTCCGCCGTCAAGTCGGAGCTGGCTGCCGGAACGCTCAAGGAACTGCCGATTACAGGAAACAAGCCTCCGAAGCGCTCCGCCTACATCGTCCTGCCGAAAGACAAAAAAAATAAACCCAGCGTGGAAAAATGGCTGAGTCTCATGAGTGAATTAGGTTATTCTACCACTTAGCGAATCTAGCGCGATTGCGGTATGGGGTCGACGACGGAATCTCGTCTCCCCAGCCTTCTTTCATAGCCCCAGCGGACGAGAAAATACCAGCACAGCGACAGGCAAAATCCCGTAAGCACGTCGCTCAAATAATGCACACCGAGGTAGACGCGGCTTGCCGCGAGCAACACCACGACGACGAGCGCAATCGGCTGTATGTACGCCGACCAGCTTTTCTCCTGATACCAGCGCGCAATCAAAAGGGCGAGCATGAGGTAAAAGCAAGGAGCGATCATGGCGTGGCCGCTCGGGAACGAAAACGAATCCGGCAGCTCGATCAGATTAAAGCCACTAGGCCGGGGACGGGCAAACATCAGCTTCAACAGTTCATTGGCGACCTCGCTTACCCCCAATGTCAGCAGGACGACGACCGCCTCCAGCTTGTGCCCTTTGAAGAAAAAGGCTGCAACCAGCACGACGCCGAGCGGCGCTAAGGTCGTTGCGTTCCCCAAAAGCGTAAGCATCTGAAAAAAGGTCGTTGCCGCCTCCGAGCGAACGTCTGCGAAAAACGCAAAGGCCGCCTGATCCATCCCCGCTACCTCACCTGCTATGTACTGTCGAAGCATCCATGCTCCAAGCACCGCAAAGACGATGCCGCACACAATCAATCCACTTTCCTTAGCCGTCCACTTCATACGTTTCTCCTCTCTCCAACAGCGAGCGCAGCGCAGCCGCAAAGCGCTGGTCATCTTCGCGCGTACGCGCCGCCGGGCCTCGCGTTCTTCCTCCCCCGCGACGATAGCGGGCTTTTTCGTTTCGCTCCTCCAGATGAAAAGCAATTCGCTCCGGCTCAAAAACAAGACCGTGCGGCGTCAGCGGCCGCGCCTTTTTGCCGAGGATGAGCGCAGCCAGTCCAATATCTTGCGTCACGACCACATCACCCGGACGGGTTTCGTTGGCGAGCTTCATATCGACCGCCTGTGGCCCTGCATCTACCGTTACGTGATGTTCAGAGCCGATCTGATGATTGTAGCTGGCAAAAGTCAGGCAAAGCCACCCGAATTCCTTGCACAGCTCCTGTGCGATGACGAGAGCCTGTCGTGGGCAGGCATCGGCATCGATGAGAACGCGTCCTTTTTCCATTCGCCACTTCCTTTCGTGCGCTTTTCTCTCTCCCCGCGCTGCTCCGTTTTTGGTATGATGGAAGTGGAGAGGAGTGAGATCACCTTTGCGCAATTATTTTATTTTCGATGAACGATTAGGTATTCGCCTTCCTGCATTGGATATGCCATGGGAGGAGTATTCACATACGGAACGAGCCGACATTTTGATGGAGTGGGAGGAAATCCGCGCGACCATCCCGGATCAGATCCAACGGGTGGAAGCTGTCATCATCGAAAAAACAAGGCAGATGTCGGAAGAGGAAAATTTCGCCCGTTCTTGTGAGCTGAACAGCGAGATCCATGAATTAGCAAGCGTCATTAATGATCTTAATATATGGTTTCGCGTCCAGCAAGACCATGACACCAAAGTCCATCAATAATTTTCCGATGGAAGGAACACGAAAAAAGCTCCGCGGCTACCTCGCTGCCATGGAGCTTTTTTTCGTCCTCTTCGGACTATTTCTTTTTGTTTCGCTTTCGCTCGATTTCGAGCGCCATCAGACCAGAAACGTGCGGGGCAGCCATGGAGGTTCCGTTCAACTTTTTGAACTGGTTTCCGGGCCATGTTGACAAAATTTCCACGCCAGGCGCTTTCATGTTGGCACCTTTGCCGCGCGCGCTAAACGACGCCAGTTTGCCCGACTGATCGATCGCGCTTACCCCCATCACGCCTTTGTACCTGGCCGGATACTCTACTTCTCCCCCGCTATTTCCCGCAGAAGCTACCAGGACGATGCCGTGCTCGTTCGCCTTTTCCACCGCTCGCGCCAGCGCCTCACTGTACTGCGGCATGCCGAAGCTCATGTTGATGACATCCATTTGATTGGCAATCGACCACTGCAAAGCCTGCAAAATCGTCGACAGCGACGATTTGCCTTCGTGGTCAAAAGCACGCACGTCGTACAAGTGGGCTTCGGGAGACACACCGACAATCCCGCGCTGGTTCATCTCCGCGACGATGATCCCGGCCACGTGCGTGCCATGCCCGTTTTGCTTGCCGCGCACAAAATTGACGCCGCCTTTGATCCGTCCCTTCAAATCAAAATGATTGCGGGAGATTCCCGTGTCAATGACAGCGACCTTCACGCCCTCGCCCCTGCCTTTTCGCCACAGTCGCTCTGCTCCGACGTAGCGGACACCCCACGGGATTTCGTCCTCGTTCTCGGTCTGTGCATGCACGCTTACCGTCACGTTCTCCTCTACCATCGCCTCATACCTGCGAAAATGTTCGCAGTGCTGCTCGTATATGTTTTCCTTGATGCACAGGCAAGACCAGTCGTCGTAACAACGCCAAGGAAGTCTCTCCGTTTTGGTCATTACTTTTTTCTGCAAATCGGTCAGGATTTCGTGAAACGGCATCCCCCGCTGAAAGCTGATGATTTTCAACCCGCTAGCCTCCTGTCATGCATGGCGTTGCCACATCCTATGTCACATCCGCCTGTGTCTGCTTGGGCATTCGCACATCGCCCGGCAAAATAGGCGAATAGCCCAGTCGATCTG
The DNA here is from genome assembly GCF_058788915.1 of Brevibacillus sp. FW301-21C12A. Classification (NCBI taxonomy): domain Bacteria; kingdom Bacillati; phylum Bacillota; class Bacilli; order Caryophanales; family Paenibacillaceae; genus Brevibacillus; species Brevibacillus sp. FW301-21C12A. Next base: position 158,874 of record NZ_JBYTBG010000002.1, on the reverse strand, counting down.
TCCAAGCGAACAGAAGGCTTCTCCCATATATTTGCAAGGGGCAGGCGTAAATACATTTGGAGAGGAGCGAGTGCTGCATGGCAAAAGCAAAAGGAAAGAAAACGAGCGATCTTCTGAAAAAAATCAACAAAAAGAGCAAGAAGAAATGGAAAATGGACGATATCAAGTCACTGGCGAAAGGGATTACGAAAAAGGACCTGAAAGATGACAAAAAGCTTGCCGACCTGATTAAAAAGGTCAGCAAAGCGGTCGGGGTCAAACTGTCCGACAAGCAAATGGCAAGCGTCAAAAAGCAGGTGCATGAAAAGCTCGGCTGACGCCGCTGACAAAACAAAAACAGCAAAAAGGGAGAGCAGCTACGCTCTCCCTCTTGCTATTGCCAACCTATGCAGCCGGTGTTACCTCGTTAGTCGCAAGAGCAAGCAACGATTGTCAGCAATACGAACAACACCAGAATCAAAGCAAAATCGTCGAATCCTCCGTTGAACAGACTCATTCGCTTTCCCTCCTTTGTCAGCAACTAATCATACTGTATGTGCGAATAGCCAATCTTGATTGGACGCTCGCCCAGTCCGTGCCCATTTCTGGTTACGTGTGTAGTTGCTGTGAGGAAAAACAGCGGCAGATCAACTCGCTCGCCGCTCGATCGGCTCCATCATGCCGTACTGCTTTTTCATGACCGATTGCCAAAACGGAATGGTCCTCTGGATCATCGGCCCCGTCAGCAGGGCGATCAGCACCGTCCCGATGGAAACGGGTCCGCCCAATGCTGCCCCGGCAATCAGGACCGCGACTTCAATAATCAGCCGAACCTTCTGAATGCTCCAGCCCAGCCGCTCGTTCATCGCCAGCATGAAGCTGTCGCGCGGCCCGGCTCCCAGCCGAGGCGACAAGTACATCCCGATCCCGATGTTCATCACCACAAGGCCCAGCAAAAACATCGCCAATCGCGACCAAACGGACGACAGCTCCGGCACGATATCGAGCCACAAAATCAGATCGAGAAAGCTCCCGAAACAGACCATGTTCAAAAACATGCCAAAGGTCGGCTTGATTTTGGCAACCAGATACGATGACAAAATCACGGCCAAGCCGACGATCTGCGACCAGATGCCAATCGTTAAGCCAAACGTTTTTTGCAAGCCGATGTGGAACGTATCCCACGGCGCCACTCCCAGGTTTGCCTTGATCGCGAGCACACAGCCAAATGCCCCGATAAACAGCCCGAGAACAAACATGGCGTAGCGCACGACAATCGACCTGCTGACCCGTCTACCGGACACAGTCTTTCACCTTTCCTCTCCCGTTGCGCTCTCTCTTTTTTCCCGGCGAAAACGCCGCCCTGGCGAACAAAATGCCAGGGCTTGCCGCGACGAGCCGGTTACTCTCTTTCCAGCAATCCGTTCTTTGCAGTCATGCCTCTTAGGCTTTGCAAAAGTTACATGCAGCTTCCTGCCTCGGCAAGCTGCCGTCTCGTCCCGATCCGCTGACGCTTTCCCGGCTGACTGCTTCTGCCTCCCAGGGACAACCGCCTTCCCGTGAGAGGGGCAACGTCATTCGCTGCATGCTCCTCCTCTTTCCTAAGTAATAATTTATTCATTATAGCAGGGTTACTCGGTTTCTCCCACCGTTTTTCGCACTCGCTTTACCGCGATACTGCCCAAATCCTCCGCGAGCTGCGTCTCCGGAAAAATCGCCTGCGCTTCCGCCAGCAGGTCGGCCATGGAAAAATCGCCATCCTCGTCTTCATAGCGCGGGCTGAAGTGCGTCAGACAGAGCGCCTTCACGCCTGCCCGCTTCGCCAGCTCGGCGGCCTCCTTCGCCGTGGAATGCCCGCTGCGCACAGCCAGCTCCTTGTCGCGATCCGCGTAAGTAGCCTCGTGTACCAACAAGTCAGCCCCTGCTGCCAGCTCCTCGACACTTTGGCACGGCTCCGTATCGCCGCTGAAGACGATTTTGCGGCCAGGCTGCGGAGCGCCGACGAAGTCTTTGCCATCCAGCACGCGCCCGTCTGGCAGCATGACCTGCTCGCCCCGCTTCAACGCGCCGAACAGCGGTCCGGACGGCACCCCCGCTGCTTTCGCCCGCTCGACCAGAAACGCCCCCGGCTTGTCTTTTTCCAGGACGCTGTACGCGAACGAAGGCACCCGGTGCTTCGCCTTGCGACATGTGACGATCACGTCCTCGTCTTCGTACACGACGCCTTCGCTGACGATGCACAGATCCAGCGGGTATTGCAAATGCACCGGGCTTATGTCCATGATCGCGCGAAAATAGCGGTCCAGCCCCGGCGGCCCGTACAGCGCAAGCGGAGGCGCCTCCCCGTTACGCAGCGATCTGGAAGCGAGCAAGCCGATCAGTCCGTACAGGTGATCGCCGTGCAAATGCGTAATGAAAATTTTGTCCAACTGGCTGATTTTCATCGGAGAGCGCAGCAGTTGATGCTGTGTCCCTTCCCCGCAGTCAAACAGCCACCATTTTCCTGCTTGTAAAAAGCGAAGCCCGATTCCGCTCACATTGCGGCGGGTAGTGGGCGCACCTGATCCAGTCCCTAAAAATGTCACGATCACGACTATTGCACCTCTCCTTTGGCGGAGCTTCCCACAAGCCTGTCACGGTCTGTAAGCATTCACCCTTTTTTGTCTGGGCGCATAACTTACAACAAACAACAGCCTAGCAAGGAGGGACTCCCGATAATGAAACGATTTTTTGCGCTGGGGCTGGCTGCCTGTCTGGCTCTGTTCGCCGCTTTGACCGGCTGCTCCAGCACTTCTGAAAAAATAAGAATTGGCGAAGTAACCCGCTCCCTTTTTTACGCTCCCCAATACGTTGCGCTGGAAAAGGGATTTTTTAAGGAAGAAGGCCTGGACGTGGAGCTGTCCACGATTCCCGGCGGCGACAAGGTGATGTCTGCGCTCCTGTCCGGCGGGATCGAGGTCGCTCTGGTCGGTTCGGAAACGAGCATCTACGTCTCGCAGCAAGGGGCGGCAGACGTCGTCGTCAACTTCGCCCAGTTGACCCAGACAGACGGTACTTTCCTCGTCGCGCGCAACAAAACGGACTCGTTTTCGTTTGAACAGCTCAAAGGCAGCGTCTTCCTCGGTCAACGCAAGGGCGGCATGCCGCAAATGGTCGGAGAGTACGTGCTGGGAAAGCACAATATCAATCCACAAAGCGATCTGGAGCTGATCCAGAATATCGAGTTCAAAAACATTGCCTCTTCCTTTGCTTCCGGAACCGGCGAGTTTGTACAGTTGTTCGAGCCGGAAGCGTCCCGCTTCGAACAGGAAGGGATCGGCCACGTCGTCGCCTCATTCGGCAAGGAGAGCGGCACCGTCCCTTACACCGTCTACATGACGAAGCAAAGCTATATCGACAGCAATCCTTCGGCTATCCAAAAGTTTACCAATGCGGTCTACAAAGGGCAACAGTGGGTTGCCAGCCACAGCGCCAAGGAAACGGCTGAAGTCATCGGAAAATACTTCGAGCAGATCGACCCGCAAATTTTGGAGAACGCCGTACAGCGCTATTTGGAGCAAGGTTCCTACGCCGCCGATCCAGTGTTGGACGAACAGGAATGGAACCAGCTTCAAGAAATTATGGATGCGGCAGGTGAGTTGAAGCAACGGGCGGATTACACCAAGCTGGTCAACACCACCTTCGCCAAACAATCCAAGGAAGGGAATTAATCGTCATGAACCAGATTCCTTCTACGCCGGCCAAGATTGAACTTTCCCACGTGACCCATCTCTATTTATCTACGACCAGGGCGTTCATGGCGGTGCAGGACATCAACCTGCGCGTGGAGGAAGGCGAGTTCATCTGTATGGTTGGCCCTAGTGGTTGTGGCAAAACGACACTGCTCTCCCTCGTTGCCGGACTGGAGACGCCGACTGCCGGAAACGTGCTGATCGATGGAAAACCCGTTCGCGGAACGTCCCGGCAGGTCGGCTACATGCTCCAGCAAGACTATTTGTTCAACTGGCGCTCGATTGAAGACAACGTTTTTCTCGGACTGGACATCCAGGGAATCCGCACCAGGGAGACGGAACAATACGCCTTGCATCTGCTCGATGAAATGGAGCTTGCCGACGTGCGCAAAGCTTCCCCGCAGCAGTTGTCCGGCGGCATGAGACAGCGGGTCGCCCTCGTCCGCACCCTTGCCTGTCAACCGGATGTGCTGCTTCTCGATGAACCGTTTTCCGCTCTGGACTATCAGACGAAGCTGAAGCTGGAAGACCTGATTTTTTCCACCTTGCGCAAGCATAAAAAAACCGCCATCCTGGTGACGCACGACCTGTCCGAATCAATTGCCATGGGCGACCGCATCTACATTTTTTCGCGCAACCCGGGCCGGGTCAGCAGCGAGCTGGCCGTCCCTGCCGCGATTCGCGACTCTCTGCCATTCGACGCCCGCAACCAGGATGGCTTCCAAGACTTGTTCCATCGCGTCTGGAAGGAGATGGAGGTGGTATCCGATGCAGCGAAAGGACATTGAAGCCATCCACCGCAACTACTTGAAGCAGGAGGCGACGGGCCGCTACTGGGTGTTTTCCACGCAATGCCTGCTGTTTCTCGCCTTTCTCGGCTTGTGGGAGCTGCTTGCGCGCACGAACACAATCAATGCGCTCATTTTCAGCTACCCTTCCAAAATCTGGGCACAGTTTTGGTCCCAGCTACTGGACGGCAGCCTGCTTCCCCACGTAGGCATGACGGTATGGGAAACGGTCATCGGCTTTCTTTTGGGCACGCTGCTCGGGGCGGTCATCGCGACCGTCATCTGGTGGTCCCCGTTTCTGTCGCGCGTGCTGGAGCCGTATCTCGTGATCGCCAACAGCATGCCGAAAGTCGCGCTCGGCCCGGTCTTCATCGTCGGCTTCGGGCCGGGGCTGATGTCTGTCATCGCCATGGGCTGCGCGATCTCGATCATCATCACCACGATCAACGTCTACTCCGGCTTTCGCGAGGTCAACCAAAACTACGTCAAGGTCGTCCAGACGCTCGGCGGCAACAAACGGCAAATTTTCCGCCTCGTCATTCTCCCTGCGACGATTCCGACCTTGCTTGCCACGTTGAAGGTAAATGTCGGCCTTTCCTGGGTGGGCGTCATCGTCGGCGAGTTTCTCGTTTCCCAGCAAGGGTTGGGCTATCTGATTATTTACGGATTCCAAGTGTTTAATTTTACCATGGTCATGATGAGCCTCGCCATCATCGCGGTCGTCGCCACGCTGATGTACCAGGGCGTCGCCTTTCTCGAGCGGCGGCTCACCAGCCAGTTTAAATAGATGGAGGTACGAAACAGCGCGATCATCATCCGGGGATGGTCGCGCTGTTTCGCTGGTTGTGTGTCTTGCCGGGGCGCTTTCGCCACTCTCTTACTCCGGCGCTACGATCTCCACCTTGATCCGATCCGGGTCTTCGCAAAACAGCGCGTAATGCTCCCGGCCGCCCGCGTGTGGATAGCGGTCCTCGTAGAGCAGCGGCACGCCTCGCCGCCACAGCTCCTCGCGAATCGCCTCCACCTGCTCCCGGCTGCGCGCGTGAAAAGCCAGATGGTTCAATCCGACGCGACAGCGGTGATACGGCACATCGAGAAACCGTTCCTCTGCCTGCACGAACACCAGATACGTGTTGCCGTGCTTCCAACTGATCCCGCTCGCCCATTGCTGGTAGCGCTCATAGCCGAGCTGTTCCTCCAAGAGCCACCCCCAAAACTCCGCGGATCGCTTCAAATCCGCTACATACAACTCCAGATGGTGCAGCATGCTTCGTCCTCCTTTTTGCTCGCGGTCTTTTGGCGCGGGCGGCCCCGTTCGCTCGCGGCTTTTGCGCCAAGCGCGCGTGGCTGTCCCCTGCCGTTCGCCGCACAGGCTGTTGCAACCGCATAGAAAAACGCCCGACAGCCAGATGTCGGGCGCTATGTACGCGTTTTCGGCTACTTCCAAAACTTCCACCAGCTCTTTTTCGCCGCCTGATCGCCAGGCTGGCTGTTGGCTGCCACTTTTTGCTGCGCTGCCGCTTCCACTTCCAACGCTCCGGGAACCCGGGCGAGGAAATGGTCGACCATCGGCTTGTAGTTGTCCGGCAGATGCTCCTGCATCGTGCGCAGAATCGCAATCGCCTTTTCCTTCTGGTCGGTCGCCAACAAGGCGTTGGCATAGTTGAAGCCGGCATACGGATACGGAAACTCCGGCGTCCAAAACTTCTCACAGATTTGGATCAGTTGATACACATAGCCTGCCTGTCCCAGCTCGCCCGTTACCGTCATGACCACTTCGAAGCGGTCTTTGGCTCCTTCGATAGCCACCGTGTACCATTTCATCGCGTTCAGCAGATCGTTTTCGGTCAGAGCGAGGCGGGCCAGATGCAACTGCGGCCTCCAGGCGCCTTCCTTGACACAGAGCGCTTCCAGGCGAGAGCGCAACTCCTCGCGCTTGCCGCTCTGCAAAAAGCTCTCGACGTACATGTTCAGGCCGTTTTCCTGGTTCGGGTCTTTTTGCAGGCCCGTATTCAAGATTTCGAACGCTTTGTCTTCTTCTCCCTCATACGCGTAAATCTTCGCCAGATTGGTGCAGGCCGTCCCCGACGAAGGGAAGCGCTCCAGGCAATCGGTCAGGATCGTTTTCGCCCGCTCAAATTCTCTCGCCTGCATGTGAACAACCGCGCGGAAAATGAGCGCAGACTCAATTGGCCCGTACAGCTCAAGCAGCCTGTCCGCCGCAACAGCCGCCTGCTCATGAAATTGCTCCTTCACCAACTCCATCGCAAAGTCACGAAGCTTTTCTTTTTGGTCCCAATACATATCCAGATTGTGCGGAATCACTTTTTTCTGGTAGTCCTCCCGGGACATCTCGATGGTTTGACCAAATTCATTGGTAAACGTCACAAATTCAGACATGAAACAGCCTCGCTTTCATTTCCTTCACAATAGTATCAAGGGACAAGCCCCGTCCTGCAAAGAAGAACGATTTTCCCCAAAAGGAAAACCGCAGATCGTTATATCCAGGCTTTCAGATTTACTTTACGGATAAAATCCTCCATTGATTCCTTCGCTGGTTCGTCATTTGCCTCTTCTGCATCCGACATGCCCATCAGTTGCCTGAAGAGGGCTTCGTTGCGCGTCGCCAGAGCGTAATCAAGCAAAGCTTCCTGCGAGACACGCTGCGCTTCCTCCTCCAGCAGTTTTTCTTCCAGGGCGATGTCTTCTTCTACCACTGGAATATGCTTATCTATCTTGGGTATGCGAATGACCCATGCAAACGCACTGTCCGGGTTGCGGTCGCGTGCGATCAAATACCCGTATTCGCCTATCGGCAAGCCTTGCTCGAAGGAGTCGGCAACAATGACGACGCGTTGTCCAAGCTTGAACATGAGCGTCCACTCCCAATAAAGATTAATTCTAATCATACTAAATTGTATGTGTACTTGGGAAGAGAAAACCAGCAGGATGGGCAAAAGCACAAAAAGTTTGTTGCTCGACTGAAAATAAGGTACACTTTACCTATATGCGCATTTTTATGGATTACGGTTACGAGGTGTACGCACATGAGTGAAATGTCGACAGGGTTTTCCCTGTTTATTGTCGGGTGGACGTTTGTGCTTGTCGGGTTGATGGGGATCGGCGGCTACTTCATGTTTCGCAAATTCCTCAAGTCCATGCCGAAACAGGACGGGAAGTCCGATCTCGACTGGCAGGACTACTACATCGAGCAGACGCGCTCGCTGTGGACAGAAGAAGGCCTGACGCTGCTCAACGAGCTGGTTGAGCCTGTTCCGCAGCTATTCCGCGATGTGGCAAGACGCTCGATCGCAGCCAAAATCGGGCAGATCGCCCTGGAAGAGAAAGCGACCTCGATTACGACAGAGCTGATCGTCAAAGGATACATCGTCGCTACTCCCAAGCGCGACCACAAATGGCTCATCGCCCACTTGCAATCCAAGCAAATCGACTACACCCCTTACGAGAAATATTTGAACGCGTAAAGGCAGCAGGCACTGCCCCGCCTGCCCGAAAGCCGGCTTGCTCCGTCTGAAACTTCCTCTCTGCCCATCCGTAAGAATACTTATACGGATCACTGGCCTGCGCAAAAAGCTTTTTCAACGCGAAACGGGCTGGGCAAAAGGAGACGATGCAGATGTCAGTCATACTGACCATTTTGGGGATCGGGTTCGTGCTGTTTGTTGTCGCGGTCATCATTGTCGTGGCTCTGTTGAAAAAAGGCGCGCGGTTTTTTTGGAAAATGGGTGGGCGCGGCTACCGCAAATACAGCAGCAGCGATTATCGCCATCGCGGACCGCTGTGGAAGCTCGGTCACAAAACGTATGGCCATCGCTACTATCGTCGCAAGCATTCCAGCCACAGCGGTTTTTTCAGCAGTTAATGGACGCGAAAAAAGAGCAGGGCAGCTACCGGTCGCAAAGCCGGAAGCTGCCCTTTGTATGTTCCATAGAAAAAAAGACGAAAAGCTGCCTCATGCCTGGCAGCTTTGTTCGTTTTCGGCCTTGGGGGTCGCCTTTTTGCCGGATACCCCGCCCGAGACGAGAAACGCCATCACCTCGGCGCTGTCCATGTCGAGCGGCTGCACCTGCTCGCTCGGAAAGAGCAGCAAATTGCCCGCAAAGTTGTACGACTGCGGGAGATAAACGGCGACGTGATCGGCAAGCCCGTATGTATCCATGCTTTCTTTTGTGATGAAGCCGATGACTTTGGCTCCCGAATCCTTCGACAGCGTCACCAGAACCGGCTTGTCGAAGCTTTTTTTGTCGCCGACGAACGCCCCGATCAAGTCCTTGATCGCGGTATAAATCAGCTTGATGAACGGCACTTTTTCAAAAATGCTGTCCACGACGGCCAACAGGCCGCGCGTCAGCACGTTGGAGGCCAAAAAGCCGACAATCGTAATCCCCACAATTGTAATCAGCACTCCGACGCCGGGAAAATGGAGATGGAACCGGGTGCTGGCCAGATTGTAAAACCAACTGTCCACCGTCGTAAAAATGGTGTATAAAATGTAAATCGTCACAGCCAGTGGAATCACGTACAGCAAGCCTTCCAAAAAGTATCGGATCACACGCTTCATCCCGTTGCTCCTCTCTTCCGCCACTTTTTAGAAATATTGTACCCCATCGGATAGTCATCTGCTATGATGAAGAAAAAATCAGAAAGCAGGGTGAACCATGCAAGCACTTGTCACACCACAATGGCTCCGCGATCATTTGCACGACGAGCGGATCGTCATCGCCGATTGCCGCTTTGCGCTGTCCGCTTCCGAACAAGGCGCGCAAGAATACGAAGTCGATCATATTCCAGGGGCGCTCTACTTTCATCTGAATCGCGACCTGTCCGGTCCAAAGGGCGAGCATGGCGGACGCCATCCCCTCCCGGATATCAACGCTATCGCTGCCCTTTTTTCGCGCGCAGGAATTGATGAGCAGACGACCGTGATCGCCTACGATGACCAGGAAATGTCGATGGCTGGACGTCTCTGGTGGCTTTTGCGCTACCTCGGTCACGACCGCGTCGCCGTGCTCGATGGCGGATACGCCGCCTGGAAAAAGGCTGGCTACGAGGTGACCGCTGACGTGCCGACACCGCAGGCGCGTACGTTTGTCCCGCGCCCGCGCCCGGAGATGCTGGTCGGCATCGAAGACGTGCAAAAGCGCACGCCTGAAACCGTGCTGCTCGATTCGCGGGCAGGCGAGCGCTATCGCGGCGAACAGGAGCCGCTCGATCCGAAGGCCGGACACATCCCTGGCGCCCGCCATTTCTTTTACAAGGACAACCTGGCAGCGGACATGACCATGCTTCCGCCCGAGCAGCTCAAGGCTCGCATCGCCGACTTTGCAGACCGGGAAATCATCGTCTATTGCGGCTCGGGAGTCACAGCCTGCACCAACCTGCTCGCCTTGCACCAGGCAGGACGGGCTGACGCCAAGCTGTACGCAGGAAGCTGGAGCGACTGGAGCTCCTACGATTTGCCTGTCGCCAAAGGCCCTACTCCTGCCGAAGGAATCGAAGAATGATCCGCTTCATTCGCCTCCTGCTGCACTTCGGGTATCAGGAGGCCATGTCTTGCCTGTTTCCCGTCTTCATCTTCGCTTCGCTCGCGGTATCCAAATTCGTCGCGATCCCTGGCCTGCCCAGATACGACTTGCTTTTGCTGCTCTGTTTGGCTTTTCAGGTGTTCATGGTGAAAAGCGGGCTGGAGTCGCGGGACGAGTTGAAGGTAATCACGGTCTTTCACCTGATCGGACTGTGTCTGGAAATATACAAGGTGCACATGGGCTCCTGGAGCTATCCCGAGGCCGGGTACAGCAAGGTGTTTGGCGTTCCGCTCTACAGCGGCTTCATGTACGCGAGTGTCGCGAGCTATTTGTGCCAGGCGTGGCGTCGCCTGGACGTCAGCCTGACCAACTGGCCGAAGCCGATCTGGGTGACCTCGCTCGGTGCGGCGATCTACCTCAATTTTTTCACCCATCACTTCATCTGGGACCTGCGCTGGGTGTTAATGGTGCTCATGTTCATCGTGTTCTGGCGATCGAAAGTGTACTTTCGCGTCACCCACGAGCGCTTTTCCATGCCGATCCCGCTCGGCTACTTCCTGATCGGCTTTTTCATCTGGATCGCGGAAAATATCGCCACCTTTTTCGGCGCCTGGGCGTACCCGAACCAGCGCTCCGGCTGGGAGCTGGTGCATCTTAGCAAAATCAGCTCGTGGTTTTTGCTCGTCATCGTCAGCTTCATCATCGTGGCGGAGTTGAAGCATGTAAAAGCGCGACGGACAGGCGGCAAGTCGGTTGAGACAAAGTGAGCAGGCGGGCAATAGCAAAAAAGGCAACGGTAGGTTCGTTGCCTTTTTGCGCTGGGAATCTCTCTACTTTTTCGCTTCCGCGACCAGCCAATCCGCCAGAAGCTCTGCCTGCGACAGCACGGCGATCGGGTCCTGGAACCACGAGCTTTCCTCGCCCCAGATGTAGACCCGCCGTTTTGGACCGCCTGCAATTTGCCCCAGATCGGGTCTGCCTGGTAGTCCGCCAGCTTTTTCGAGTCGCTCGTCAACACGAGGTAATCGCCATCGTACTCGCCCAGCGTTTCCAGCGAGATCGGCTTGTGGGCTGCCAGAAACAACTGGCTATCATTATAAGTGATAATTATTCTAAATGACAGACGGCAATAAAAAATCCCAAACCGCCGTCCGCTTGCTGCGAACGATGGTTTGGGGTGTGAGTGACTTATTGTTTCAATACGTTTTCCAGCACGTTCTCGATCATCTGGCGGTTGGCGATCACGCCTGTGTACAACCAGCTTGATTCTGTCGTAAAGTCGTAGACATGTCCGTTTTTCACCGCAGGGATATTCGCCCAGACCGGCTCCTTCAGAAACTCGTCCTTGGACACGCCTTTGCTGTTTACGACAAACAGGTAGTCGGCGTCAAGCTGTGCCAGCTTTTCCAGAGACACGGAGTTCCAGTTGGCATCGCCCGACTTGGAAATTTCCTGGACGACAGCAGGCACTTTGAACCCAAGGTCTTTGTACAGCACGTCCCCGCTGGACAAGTCCTGACGCGCCATGTAGACGGCTTTCGCCGTTACCCACAGTGCCGCCGCCGATTTTTCGCCAATGCCCTGCTTCAGCTTTTCTTTGCTTTCGGCCACGTACGTATCGTAATCGGCCAGTACCTTTTTCGCTTCCTCGCTCTTGTTCAGGACCTCGCCCACGATCAGAAGCTCTTTGCGCCAGTCGCTGTTCTTTTCTTTGCCAATCGTGTACGTCGGCGAAATTTTGGCGTACTGGCTGTATTTGTCTCCCGCTACCAGTTCTGCATTGTCCATGATAATCAAGTCGGGATTGTAGCTCATCACGACTTCAGGCGGCAGGTCATACGGAATCGCCGGGATTCCTGCCAAATCTTTTTGCAGATACCCCTGCACGTCGCCTTTGCCTACCGACCACTGGGCGACCGGCTTCACGCCCAGCGCCACCAGATGGTCTTCCAGATAAGAAGCGATGATCCGCTGCGGATGCGCAGGTACGGTCACTTTGTTGCCCAACCCGTCTGTCAATTCGCGCTGGGCCGCTCCGGCTTGCTCCTGTACGCTCCCCTCGGCTTGCGGTGTCGGACTTGCCGTGCCGGAGCACGCGCTCACGAGCAGTGCGAGACTGACCATGAAGAGAGTTGCCATGTGGCGCGTTGATTTTTTGTTCATGCGAACGATCCCCCCAAAGCTTCGTTGATAACGATTATCGTTAACACTATAGCTTTCCCCCTTCTCGTCCACAATAGACAATCCGGGCTTTCCATATAGACGATCCGGAACTGGGGGTGCCGCCAGGGCATGCTCGGAAAAGGCGCTCGGCGTCATGCCTGTATGCTTTTTGAACAGCCGACTGAAGTAGAGCACATCCTGGTATCCGACAGCAGCCGCTACTTCCTGCAGCTTCGCGTCCGTCCGGGCCAAAAGCTCCTTCGCTTTTTCCATCCTCAGTGAGATGACGTAATCAATCGGGCTGTGGCCTGTCTCTTCCTTGACCAGTCGGGTCAAGTAGCGGGCGCTGTAGCAAAACTGCTCAGCGAGGCTCTCCAAAGAAATCCGCGTTGTGTAATGCGCTTCCAGGAAGCGGACGACCTGCTTGGCGAGCGGCTGTTGTTCTTGGTGAAACCCGTGCTGAATGAGCTGCTGCATGACCTCGTGGACAAACTGCAAAAACGTGCCTTTTGCCCGAAGCCGCTCCTGTGCGTCCCATTCGCGGGCCATCGTTGCGGCCAGATGGTACAGTCCGGTTGGCTCATGCGGCACAAGCGCATAAGGCAACTGAAACGGCTCTTTGCCGCCATCGTTTAGCAACGCATGGTCGGCAGGGCGCGGCAGCAACGTTTTTGCTTTGTACAAGATCAGGTAAAACGCGAATAGCTCGTCGTCTGTCAGCTTCACGTCGAGCACCATGCCTTTGCCGCCGTGAAGCAGCAAGAAGCGGTCTGCCGCATATTCGCGCCCATCCAGTCGAACCGTGGCCTGTCCCTTGCAAGCGTAAAAATAGCTGGAGGCCGGAAGCCGGTAGCTGTTCCACGACTCTTGCGCCTGCAACACAAAATGCCGAACGTCGATCACCTGAACAGCCGCGTGCGTCCAATGTGCCAACAAGTCATGGATTTTCTTTTTTTCCTCTTCCTTCATCCGAGCACACCTGCCTGTTTTTGCGCAAGAAGCGTTGATTTGTTTGATTTTTATGAGAATGATTATCACAAAAACACATCGGTATTATAAGGGAATTTGGGAGCCAGATCAACCTGCGGAAAATTCCAGTTCGGGGTCTGGCCCGCGCAAGTTCGCGAGCATTCCAAAAACGTCGGCAGCATGGCAGGGAAGCGTTCCTGTTTCAATTCATGCGGAGCGGTTGCCTTTTCTTCCTTGCATTACTGTTTACTTTACTTTTACGATTACCTTTCCTTTGGCCCTTCCGCTTTCCAGGTAGTCGAATGCTTGCGCGGTATCTTTCAACTGGTACACCTTGTCAATTACAGGCTTAATCTGGCCTGCTTCGATCATTTCCGTCAGGATCTTCCATTGCGCGCCGCTCGCTTTCATAAAAAGGAAGTGATATTTCGTTTGGGTCTTCCGCTCAAGCGCTGTGATTTTACGGCTCACGATGGACAACATGGCCGTTTTCATCCAACCCAAATTGGCTTCTTTTCCGAATCTTGCGTTTGGCATGCCCGAGACGGAGACGATTTGTCCGCCTGGCTTGAGGATGCGGAACGATTTTTCCAGGACGTCTCCCCCTAGCGTATCAAAGACAGCGTCATACCCGGTAAGCATTTCCTCAAAGTTCTCTTTTTTATAATTAATGATGAGATCGGCCCCCAACGATTTGACCAGTTCATACCCTTTGTCGCTTGCTGTTGTCGCCACGAAAGCGCCCATCCTTTTGGCCAGTTGGATGGCGAAGGTGCCTACGCCGCCCGAACCTGCGTGAATCAAGATTTTTTGGCCTTTTTGAAGATGCAAAATATCGGAAAACGCCTGGTAAGTCGTAAGTCCGACCAGCGGTATGGACGCCGCTTCTTCAAAGGTCAAATTTTGCGGTTTCAGCCAAATATCATCCTCATGCACAGCAATGAATTCGGCCAATGTGCCGATCCGGCTTTTGCGGGGCCTGCCGTAAACTTCATCTCCGGGTTTAAACGCCTTCACCCGTTCGCCAACCTTGACGACAACTCCGGAGAAATCGTTGCCCAAGATCAGCGGAAACTTGTAACTCAACAGGAATTTCACTTTTCCTTCTTTAATTTTAAAGTCGATCGGATTTAAGCTGGCAGCATGAATTTCCACCAGCACATCATGTTCTCCGACACTGGGCATTGGCTGTTCTGTCAATACTAATGGAGCATTTTTTCCATAATTCTCAATGACGATGGCCTTCATGTACGATCACTCCTGTTTATGATTATTGGTTTAAACAAATGAACCAATTGTGCAAAACAATTTCGCTACCACATTTCTCTTGCATCTCTAGGTAGTCACTGCGACCCATTGCACTCGGCTTCCACGGCGGTAATTAATGCTTTGAGTTGTTCAAGCGGTTTGCGGACAGTCAATACGTAATAATTTTCTACGCCTTTTTTTTCGGATGTGATAAAGCCGGACTGCTTCAACACCTTCAAATGATGGGAGACAGCCGGTCTGGACAAATCTATATGGCTCGCGATCGCATTGACGTTCAGTCCCGATTTGTTCTGTGCCAGCAGCATAATAATCGCTTGCCGATTTTCATCGGTCAGCACTTCCAGCAGAGGAATGCAGTCTTTAAATTGTTGCAGCACATGCTCGGTTCGCTGGCTCATGCGGTTCATCCTTTCGTTCGTTCATTGGTTCTTTGGTTTAATCGTTTAAACGTAATTATAACCACTTGTTTTGTAAATGCAAGTGGGAGGTGGGGGATTTTACAAGAAGCCCCCCTTCTCTACGCAAATGCATGCCCAGCATTTGTTTTCGCTAAAAAAGGGGAGCTTGGAATTATTTCACCTTAGTCATACTTGCTGGGAGACGATCTCACGGATCATTTCTCTGTCTATCGTATCCAAATGCGCTAATTGATTGCGTGCGTCATATAACACTCGAAAGGAACGCTCATCATCTGAACTCAGAAAGCCATTCGCTTTAAAGTAATAATACCACATATGGCGCAGCTCCATATCTTCCGGGGACTGCAGTAACTTTTCAAAATTGTCCCGTTGCGGCAACACGCCTTGCAACTCGATACGGTAGCGTTCAATGAAGCGACGACGCATTTCTTCTATGATTGGAAAGACAATATGAATCTGCGCCTCCCAAATAATAGATGTCACTTTCTGTGGATTCTCAACAAGATTTCTCGCTGTCTCGTAGTCAGAGGCCAGTTCATGCAGCAATCCAAAGGCATCATACGCCGTCTCCTCAACAGCCAACATGCTGCAAAGTTCCGGATCGGTTCCGGCCATTCTTGAGGCAAGCTGCGTGATATAGTTGCGTAGTCCTAAAGTAAGCCCAGGTTTTTCCGCAATGCAATACGAAGCAAACAGTTGCATATCATAATGTGCCACATAGTCGCTCCACTGCAACAACTTCACCCCTTTACGGGCGGTAGATAGCGGGAGAGAGGCACTGTAAGTCAAAATAAGCAGACCATTTCGCTGCGAACTGAACTTGGCATATTCAATTGCACTATCAATCCATTCCGTTCGGTGATTCGTCTCTCGCACAATAAGTACCCGACCTGAAAGCAGATCATTTCTTGCCATATATTCAGACCGGGAGCCATCCATAGGATGATATTCAACGTGATGGGCGTAATGATTCATTAGCGCCTCGCCTACATCCAGATCGCGTGCCCATTCATCCGCCTGAATTTGTCCGATTTGGAGGCTGCTGTCACTTTGCAGCAGCCTTTCCTTGAGCAGATGAAAAAAGTCCTCCTTGTAAGGAGGCTCCTCAATTAATAAGACACGATAGTTACTGGTTGCTGCCACGGTATCCTGAAGATACCGTGCAGCACCAGACATATAGTTCCACCAAAGCGATGGTTTTTCCATGTTAATTCTCTCCCAATTCGTAAAGCTGATAAAACAGCTCGTCTTCGCTGCTGCCAAGCATCTGGAAGAAACTGTATCGATTAAATACATAGTGATCCGAACCACGCGTCTCCCGCCGGATGATGTTTAGCTCATCCATTTCCTCCAGCAATGCCTTGACGCTATCTTCCGACAAACTCGCGATCTTGTTGATATTGAACTCTTTGCAAATCTTGATGATGTCCTGTGCGGAAGAACTCTGACCAATTCCGACCACATAATAGCGATACGCGATCGCCTTGGCCAAAATATCATACAAATTGTCAGTATCAAGCTGCAAGGTAATGCGGAATTTATTCTCAATTTCTGTAAGAAGTTCCCTTTGTCCAAGCAATGTCTTGATATGCTTCTCGTCAAGCAAATAGGGCGGATTGGAGTTTTCATTATAATTGCCGTTGCGATAGCTGTCAGTGATCGCTTCGATCAATTTTTGGCAATAAAGATGAATCAGGCCAGGATAATAGTTCGTCTTCGCAAGAATAAGACTGATGATATCCTCGCCATTTTCTTCAATCCGAAATCCGAGATATTGCAACGGACGAAGCAGCAAGTCACGAGCATCCAAGTATTCCAACGGGCGGATTGTGATATGGCCCAGATGGGCAAGTACGCTGTTGCCGCCAAGTAGTCGCTTGTTGAATCGGACAACGTCGCGAAGTCCCGCAAGAACAAATTTGAATTGTCCATTGAACGTATCTTTCAGTTCTTTCAGTATTTCGAGCGGCCTGTTTTGTCCACTCTCACAGCTTGCAAGAAACACATCCGCTTCGTCCAGCAACAGCATCAGTTTATGAATAGGCCGCTCCCTGGCCAAAAGTCTTGTACGCAGTGCCATTCGCAACTCATCCCACGTGTTGCAAGGCTGCGTCAATACCTTCTCAATGACCAACTCTTCACTAATAATCCGAAGCGATGCATCCGTATTTTTCTCCCGTAAGTCAACAAAGACTGCATATCGGCCTTTTTCAGGATTATGTTCCCTGTTTTTTGCTTCCCTCAGCAATGCCGTTTTACCAAGCTGCCGTCCACCGTAGACAAATACCGGGCCATTCATGCTTCTGATTTTCTCCAGTTCATCGGTTCGACCAATAAACATTTCTGGTGGAATCCCGCCGACAGGGATATATGGTTGAATCTTGCTTGATGGCAAGGCAATGCTGAGAAATACATCGGCACGATCAGTTTGACTGTATCCGGCCAGAAACAGTGCCATCACTCTGTCAATGACAACTATGATTTCCGGAATGGATCGCAATTTGATTGACTTGGCCAGCAGTTTTCTGTCAGCCAGAGGGAGCGCATAGTCAAGTACAACGATTGTCGCGGCCCCATTTCCCGCACCGCGCTGTGTCACTTCATCCAGCAAGTTGTCGGCTGTCCGTACGCCAGCCATAGCCAGCACGCGAACTCCTTTTCGCACAGCCTCAGTCCCCAACTCCTTGAATGGATGAGGATACTGACCTAATTGCGCATCGCGAGCTGCTGGGAACACATAAAATTCATTTTCTCGTTCTTTCACAACTCTCTCTACCTTGTGAAACAGCAGTTGCTCCATGAACTCGCTTATTTGATGCGGCTGAAACTTGTACCATTGCTGGATTAACTTTTCCGCACTAGCCGTGTTCCGGTTGTTCTGATTCGGAAACAGTTGGCTACGGACAGACCGGCTGTATACACGATGCAGATCCTCGCGTTTATGGGCGTTGCATGATTGAAAAAGTCCGTGGTATCGCTCAAGGAATGACTTGTACAAATCACTGTCAAACATTTGAAGTGACGGCGTGTCTTTTTGACCACTCGCAGCTAGCTGTATGTAATCCTCAGCAACTGTCATATTGCGTC
Source organism: Brevibacillus sp. FW301-21C12A (assembly GCF_058788915.1). Lineage (NCBI taxonomy): Bacteria > Bacillati > Bacillota > Bacilli > Caryophanales > Paenibacillaceae > Brevibacillus > Brevibacillus sp. FW301-21C12A. Next base: position 140,923 of record NZ_JBYTBG010000002.1, on the reverse strand, counting down.
TCTCAAGGGCTCGTTCAATTTTATCGAGAATCGGCCACTGTCGCAGCACTTCTTCATCGCTTGCCAGATCGTCTCGATCCGCACTCAGAAGGGTGTCCTCTTTTAACGCATCCAAACGACTGCGAGTTGCTTCCATACGCGTGTCAGAGCCTCTCACAATTTGTGCGCGGCAATGTTCAAGCAAACGCTTGAAGAACCCGACATTGAGCGTTTTCTCCGCATGTTTTTTAGCAGCTTCCGCAAGCTTGATATAGCCATACATTTCGTCATTGCTTGCCATTTGACCGTAATTTTGCGCGAGTTCCACTTCAGCCCTGAAATCATCATTATATTTCATAAGCTGCTGTGGCGCCTTGCGCCGTGTCTCACTCACTGTCGTGTCAGCCAGCCACTCGCCAGAACGCTTGGTAATCAAATCGTACATACCCATGTCGTAGTTGCGTAACGCTTGGTCAGCAGCCTGTTCCCACGTTTGAACCTTCTTGCTGTGATGACGCAATAAGCGTTCCCAAAGTGTATACCCGGCAACAGGTTGAATGGATTGGAGCCACTGCTCATCCAAGATCGGCAAATAGTCAGAATCCAGTTCGATTTCTCCGGAAAGCAGCAATGACTCATAAAAGTGATGCTCACGCTCATCACCTGTTTCTTCAAAGACAGATTGCAAATCGCGAATGGTGGAATGAAGCAGACGATGGCCTACCTTGTCCAATAAAATTGATTGCTCCTCCAGTTGCTTCATCGCTTCAAAAACGAGCTGTTGCGATTCTTGACGCGCTTTGCTAGCCATCTCGGACGAAATATAAGTTGACCCACTCATCGAAGTTTCAGCGTAACGGCATGCATAGTACCGCAATAGCGGCTCTGTCGCTTCACGCAACCAATTTCTCATCCGGTTGCGAAAGGCCCCGGTGAGCATCGTACTTTTGTCATTGCTGGACCAGTTGCTCATCCCGACCCAATGCTTGTCAAGGAATTGCTCCAGTTTTCCGTCCGTTGGCTGAAGATCAAGGCCGCCTGGATCGACGGACAAATCGGCCTCTGTGAACAATTGGCATACTTCGCGTAATTGCGCTAACGGCATCTCGGATGCATTTTGCAAATAGCGAGTCATGAGGCCACTGTTACCATACAGTTCAACAACCATCTCCTTGATCTTCGGATGGTTAATTTTAGACATCGTATTGCGAGGGAAAACCGTTTCGATTGTCTCTTTGATGCGCTCCTCTACCTGTTTCACTGCTAATTGAACGTCGAGTTGGTCGCGAACATCAGATGAAACGCAATACTTGATGCCAATATTGTAACGATCAATAAACGTCCAAAAATGACCAATGAGCCTCTTAATGCTAGAAAACGTTTCGAGTACGTCGCTCGATAAGTCGTTGTTAATTTGCTTCCAGCGAGTTTTCAAACGATAGTCATTCGGGTCTTTGGGATCAAAAAAGATTTTCAGCCACATGGCTGCTTTGACGCAGTCATCAAGCATCTCGAACTCCCCGTACGGAAGGGTGATCGGCAAATCGGCAAGCGTATGCCAGTCCTCTTCACGGCATAGGGGATCGTTGAGAGTGAATGATATTTTGTCACGCAAAACCTGGACGTCTTTTGAGAAACCGGCTACCGTGTGCAACAACAACATGCCTTCCGCCCAATGTCCTTCCGCGAGCCTACTCAACGCGCTTTCGACAACCCGCTTCAGATCATCGGCGCTTATCAGAACAGATGGTTCAGACTTCTGTTGATCGCGTCGTTGAGTTGGCCCAGTTTCAACGATCTCGTCCTGGAAAACAGGCTCATCTGTCTGCGAATCCAATCGCTCCTGATTCCTGGCTGTCATTTGACCCTTTGGGTCCGAGACTTCTTGAATCGCAGTCATCTCTGCCAGTGGATGCTCTGCAACACTGTCGCTGGTATTCGTTTCTGGCAGTTGGAACAATACGGACAAATGATCCGAGCCTTCCTTGCCTCCAATGATGGGAAGCTGATTTTCTATCAACAAATAATAGGCTTGCCGCTCTGTGGAAGATAGCCATTCAGCCCAGCAAGAGCCCTCCTCCATCGAGTCAACTACGACGAGAGGAATGCAGTTATCCTTGTTATTTGCCATCTCGATGACGAGTTCAAGATCCGCCTGTGGATCCCTTGCATCAAGAATGCCGGGAATGACCAAATAAAGGTTTCCTGTCTTCTTATCGGAAACTTCCCGATGGGGAAAAGGCTGTATGGTTGCCCGCAACATCGACAACTGCTTGGGTACATGTTTACTCAGCGCTTGCAGCGCTCGATTGATATGCTGCAAGCGGAAGAAATCTGCAACGACTCTGTCGCTGCCAAACATCAGTTGGACTTCTTCCGTTTCGGCAAGGAGTTTCTGTTGGGAGAGAGTTTGCAACAGCCGTCTGCTGGAGTCTTTTTGAAAGGCCACTGCTCCATACGCGCTGAGCGTGTAAAAAACTTCAGATTTTTCCGCCAGCTCTACGACATGCTCAGCCACATAACCTTTTTGCGCGAGCTTCTTGAGGGTGTTTCGCACGATATCTTCTGGATTACCGGATGTACGGCCACTTTCGCGTACGGGGTCTGCCCATGATGTTTCAAGCTGACTATCGGCAACAGTCCCAGCGTTGTACAAGTAGCACATAAGAAAAGCTGCCAAACGCGGTATGACCGATACCTGCTTCAATTCTCCCCCAAATTTGTTAGACGAAAAATTGTCGATATTTTTCTTTTTGCTAATGCAGTCATACTTGACTGTCGTAAAGTCAAGCAAACTGTCCGGAACTCCGGCAAATGCATCATTTACAGGTGGGGCAGTTGTCGCTTGTTCTCTATGCGCAAGCGAACTCATGAGGCAGGATGCCAATGGCTCCTTTTCATGAATAGAGGAAGCCCCGTCAAATACTTTTGCAGTATCTGGCGTGGGACAATCCATGCGATCGGTGGAAATATCAGGGGGAATCTCTGTAATTCCGTCATCCATCGTTGTCTCAGCGGAGGCATTTGAGACGGCTGAACGGTCTTCGAAACCTTTTGACTCTTCCTCTGCTTCAGCAGTATGCCCTGTCAGAACAACATTTGCAGCCTCTTGCCTGTCGTCTGAAAAATCAGTATCCGGCCAAAAAAGCCAGCCCTGTTCCAGTGCATACCTGGTGGCGACCCCGATTGATTTTGTGATCTGTTTGTACATCTCTGCAAGGTCGTCACACTCTGCGGGATTACGGATAAACTGAACAACTCTGTCATAGACTTCTCCGGCTTCTGCCAGTTCCTCTTCAGACAGTTGGTGGAGCAGGCTCTCCGCTTTGGCTTGTTGTTGCACAAATTCTTGGGCAACTCCGTCATCCAAGCATTGCAGCCGAATGAACGCCTTGATCGATTGACGCGCCCGCTCTGCCCGCGCCAAAAGAAGGGATGTGCGTTCCATATCGTCCACGATTTCTTTTAATTCATCCATGGTAGACGGTTTGCCATACGTTGATGGGATGGCACTACATGCGTCGTTCTGGAGTTGAAGCACAGAAACTAACGATTGCTTTGTCGATTCATACGCTTCCTCTGACAGCATTTCGCCAGATTCCAGTCGGGATAGCATTTCTTTCAATTGAACAGTAGCACTGTCTCGGGCGAGTATGAACCGCTCCATCAGATGCTCCCATTTATGTCGTTGATCTGACACACGGTCCCTCCTAACTATAATCATCATGTGGTTTCCTTATTTCTGTTCATTTTCAAGCTCATTTCTACTCCTTTGTCCAGTTTCACCTCCTCTCCAAATTGTTGGAAAATACACCTATTCCCATTTTACTATTTCATTTTACAACCACAGTGACTTTTAACCTATAAACTAATTCTCTGATTATTTATTTCTTCCTTTTTTTAAAAATAATTTTAAGATTATTTCTTACGATTTTCCTTTTTAACCTTCGCAATTCGTTGTCCCACAATTTTTGTAATTTCTATTTTTGTACTGCTATTACTAAGAAAACGACATCCCGTTCCTCATCTATCACACCATGGAAATAGCAAAAAACTCGCACGCCAGGAGTGATTCCACCGCCCAGCACAATCTGTTAATGCCCATGCATCAAGAAAACTTTTGACGGTTACAATTCGCTTTCCCCCGCACACAAAAAAGAGTTCCCCCGCCCCAGGAAAACTCTCTCCACCCTCTACCGCGGAACCCCGCTCAACAACAACCGATGCAACACGCCGATCAAACACACCCCTGCCGTCACGAAGAACGCAATAAAGTACGAATGATGCCAATTCCCCAACAAGCCCGCGATGACCGGGCTCAGCACCGCCCCGACAGACAGCACCGCCGAGTAGATGCTGAACACGCTGCCGTACAGCTCGCGCGGCGAGTGCACCGTCAGGATCGTGGCAAAAGCCGGGAACAGCATGCCGAAGCAGGCGCCGAACAAAAACATCATCACCTGGATCGGGATCGCCACGCCGAGCGCGAGCATGTACAAAAGCGCGCCGAGCACTCCGAGTCCGGCGAAGCTTCGCGTCTCCACAGGCACTTTGTGCAGCCAAAACTGGCAGAGAATCGCCAGCGCCCCCAAACCTTTCAAACTGAATAAAATGCCGGTCACGGCTGGCGACATCCCTTGCTTTTGCACGAGCAGCGGCACCTCGTAGATGATCGTCCCTTGCGCGTAAATGATCGCAAACCCGCCCAAAAAGGCCGGATACAGCATGCGATTTTCCAGAATCGTCAGCAGGCTTTGGCGACCTGCCCCCTTGGGCAATAGCTTGGCAGGCATGCCGCCGCCATCCACTTTGACCGGGAGCACGAGCCAGGAAAACACGCCGGCTACGATCATGATGTAGCCGAGAATGACAAACGATTGGCCGTAGCCGAACTGAACGGCAAAAAAGCTGCCGACCGCTGGCGACACAATCCCCGCTGTCGTGAGCACCAGTCCTTTTTTGCCCATGATCTCGCCTTGTTCGAGCGCCGTCTTGCCCGTCTCGCCCAGCATCGCCGAGCAGGCGGGAGAGACGAAGGCCATGACAAAGCCGAGCATGAGCCGAAAAGCAAAAAAACCGCCCGTATGCGTCACGACGCCTTGACCAATCAGCATGAATCCGGCCAGAATCAAGCCTCCGGCGATAAACCACTTTTTCGGAAACCGATCGAGAAAAGGACCCGCGAAGAGATTTCCGGTCAGATTGCTTACTGCATAGCCGCCCAGCACAAAGCCGATCATGGCAGCCGACACACCCAAAATATTCAAGTACGGCGCCAAAAGCGGCGTCTGTGCGTGCATGTCGAAGGCAACGAGAAACAACACGACCAACAGCAGAACCCTCAAAGCATTCCCTTCCTCTCATCCCGCCAGTCTTTGTCCCAGTATATGAGGGGAGTCGTCCAAGTAGGATAGGAAAAGCAAAACAGGACCCCGCCACTGCTCAAGAGGTCCTGTTCTTTTCATCACTTATGACTGCGTCGCTTTCAATCCGAGCGAGCTTTCGTGGAACTTGATCGACGAATACTTTTCCATGGCGACCCGCAGTTGATACTCGCTTTCAAACAGCATCACCGGGCGGCCATAGCGGTCGGTAACCGTTTTGTTTTTCACGGCGTCGAGCGCCGCCTTATCGCCTTCCAGCCAACGCGCGATCTGGTACGGCATTCTCGTCAGCATGATTTCGACACCGTACTCGGCCTTCAGGCGGTATTCCAGCACCTCGAACTGCAGGACGCCGACTACACCCAAAATCAGCTCTTCCATCGGATAGGTGCGGAACAACTGCACCGTCCCTTCCTCTGTCAGTTGCATGATGCCTTTTTGGAACTGCTTGTGTTTCATCGCGTCTTTCACCATCACCTTGGAGAAAAACTCCGGCGAGAAGTGCGGCATTTCCTCGTACTCAAACGATTGGCCGACACAGAGCGTATCGCCGATCTGGAAAATGCCCGGGTCGAACAAGCCGATGACGTCACCGGCGAACGACTCCTCGACGATTTCGCGATCTTGCGCCATGAACTGCACAGGCTGGGCCAGCTTGATGTCTTTGCCGAGACGCACGTGCTTCACGGACATGCCCCGCTCGAACTTGCCGGAGCAAATGCGCAAAAAGGCGATACGGTCGCGGTGGGCAGGGTTCATGTTGGCCTGGATTTTGAAAATGAAGCCGGAAAACGGATTCGTGTACGGATCGATCAGGCCGATATTGCTCTTTTTCGCAGAAGGCGCTGGCGCCATTTGCAGGAAGTTGTCCAGGAAGGTCTGCACGCCGAAGTTGTTGATCGCACTGCCGAAAAATACAGGCGTGAGCTGTCCTTGGGCGATCAGCTCGGGATCAAATTCGTCCCCGGCGACATCGAGCAGGGAGATTTCGTCCTGCAACTGCTGCCACAGCTCCTGACCGACGCGCTCGCCGATCATCGGGTCCTCTGCGCCCTCGACCGGGAAAAACGAAATTTCCTCGTGCTGCGAGTTGTTCTGGTACAGCTCGACGCGGGATTTCATCCGGTCGTAGACGCCGCTGAAGTAGCTGCCCATGCCGATCGGCCAGTTCATCGGGTACGAGCGGATGCCCAGCACGCGCTCGATTTCTTCCAGCAGTTCAAACGGGTCCTTCCCGTGGCGGTCGAGCTTGTTGACGAACGTAAAAATCGGGATGCCCCGCATCCGACAGACTTTGAACAGCTTGATCGTCTGCGCCTCCACCCCTTTGGCCACGTCGATAATCATGACAGCGGCATCGGCGGCGGTCAGGGTGCGGTATGTGTCTTCGCTGAAGTCCTGGTGACCAGGAGTGTCCAAAATATTGATATGGTGCCCTTTGTATTCAAAGTCCATCGCACTGGACGTCACGGAGATTCCGCGCTTTTTCTCGATCTCCATCCAGTCGGATGTGGCGTGCTTGGCGTTTTTCCGGCCTTTGACCACCCCTGCCTCACGAATGGCTCCACCGTAGTAGAGCAGCTTTTCCGTCATCGTTGTTTTACCCGCATCCGGGTGGGAGATGATGGCAAAGGTGCGGCGTTTTGCTATCTCATTTTCCCATTGGGGATTGGTTTGACTCATCTTCATTCTCCTGTCGTCGCGAATAAGGTGCCAGATTGTTTTCCTATACGATTATACCGACAAATGCGCCCTGCATCCACCTAGTAATTTTTCTCCAAATCGTTATAATATTTAGTAGTAAAAATTTTTTGACTGCATGATGTACATATTGATAACATGGCTATGCACAATTACACAGGAGGGACTTCATGACGACGAATCTCGAAACACGCGCGGCCGATTTTCGGGCCTATGTGAAAAAAATGACCAGCTACAACCAGGCACTCGCCGTCCTGCATTGGGACAAAGCTACACAAGCTCCGCGCAAAGGGATGGATGCCCGCTCCGAGATCATCGGCGTGCTGGCTGGCGAACAGTTCAAGCTGGCGACGTCCAAGGAAATGGAAGCGTTTCTCGCCGAGCTCGGTGAACCGTCCGCCCTGGAAGCACTCGACGAAATCACCCGCCACAGCGTCCTCGAATGCAAAAAAGAGTTCGACCGCAACAAGCAAATTCCGGCTGCCAAGTATCAGGAGTTTGTCGTGCTGACCTCCCAGGCGGAAACCGTATGGGAAGAAGCCCGGGCGAACAACGACTTTTCCATGTTCCAGCCGTACCTGGAGAAAATCGTCAACTTCCAGCTTGAGTTTATTGAATATTGGGGACACGACGGCAAGAACAAGTACAACACCTTGCTCGACCTGTACGAGCCGGGCATGACGGTCGATCAGCTCGATCCGATCTTCGCCACCTTGCGCGAAAAAACCGTCAAGCTGGTCAAAGCGATCGCCGACTCCCCGAACAAGCCGGACACGTCGTTTTTGCACAAAAACTTCCCCATTGCCGAGCAGGAAGCGTTCAGCCGCTATATCCTGGAGAAAATCGGCTACGACTTCAAGGCAGGCCGGATGGACAGAAGCGCGCATCCGTTCTGCACGACCTTCAATCCGGGAGATGTCCGCATCACGACGCGCTACGCCGAAAATGATTTCAACTCCGCCTTGTTCAGTTGCATTCATGAAGCGGGCCACGCGATGTACGAGCAAAACATCAATCCGGAGCTGCTGTTTACCCCGCTGTGCGACGGCACCTCGATGGGCATTCACGAGTCGCAGTCCCGCTTCTGGGAAAACATGATCGGGCGCAGCCTGCCGTTCTGGAACCACTTTTTCGCGGATTTGCAAAAAGCGTTCCCGGCGCAGTTCGCAGGCGTGACGGCCGAAGACCTGTACCGCGCTGTCAACTCCGTGACCCCGTCGTTCATCCGCACCGAAGCAGACGAGCTGACGTACAACCTGCACGTCATGATTCGCTACGAGATCGAAAAAGGGCTCATCAACCAGACGATCCAGGTTGCCGATCTGCCGCAAATCTGGAACGAAAAGATGAAGGAATACTTGGGCATCGAACCGCCAACCGACACGCTGGGCGTCCTCCAGGATGTGCACTGGTCCGGCGGCAGCTTTGGCTACTTCCCAACCTACTCGCTCGGAAACGTGTACGCCGCCCAGTTCGCCCATGTGATGAAAAGCGAGCTTAGCGGCTTCGAAGACCTCGTGGCGAACGGCGACTTCGCTCCGATTCGCGCCTGGCTCAAAGAAAACATTCATCAGTACGGCAAAATGAAAAGCCCGCGCGAACTCGTGCAAGCGATTACCGGGGAAGGCACAAACGCCACTTACCTGATGGATTACCTGGAGAAAAAATATACCGACATCTACAAACTGTAACAGGTTGTACCCTCAGCGTTCCCGATCCGGGAGCGCTTTTTTCATCTGTGGCTGTAATCGCTTCCTTTTTGTTCACGTTCTATCCACCATTTCTTCACGCCTTATTCACAGATCCCCAACCACAAACCAACAAAACAGGAGTATGATGAGCATGTAAAACATTACCACCAAGTGAGGAGAATCCTTATGATTCAATCGTTGTCGCGCTGGTTGTGGGGCAAAGAAGAACACGAAGCCGTTCCATTCGAGACAAAAAAATACGTCCGCAATGAAATGGAACAATTCATCATGAACGAGCCGGAGCACATGCTGCCGTACGCTCAACTGTAATTTCACTACCGAACCGATCGACCTTTTACCGATAAGCTGCCAGCCGTCTGGCGGCTTTTTTTGCTTGTTGCTGTAAGCGCTCTCGGATGTGCTACAATGTGAAAAAAACGGAGGGAATCGCATTGGTCGACTTTACGGAAAAATGGCTGCCGACTTACATCCGCCGCGATCTGGCGGTTTTGTTTTGCGGCATCAATCCCGGGCGCGTCTCGGCGTCGGCAGGCTTCCACTACGCGAACCCGGCGAATTTGTTTTGGCGCGGCCTGTTCGAAGGCGGGCTTACCCCCCGGCAACTGCGCCCGGAAGAAACCGCCCTGCTGCTTGAATACGATTACGGCATTACCGATCTCGTCTCGCGCCCTACCCGCTCGTCGCAGGACCTCACCCGCGACGACTTCGCGACAGGGGCCGAGCAGTTCGTCCAGATGATCCAGACCTATCGCCCGCGCGTCATCTGCTTTAACGGGATTACCGCCTTTCGCCATGCCACGGGCCGGAAGAAGGCGGCTGTCGCTCTCGGCTTGCAGCCGGAAAAAGCATTTGCCACAGATGACTGGGCTGGCAGCTATCTGTTTGTGATCCCGTCCACGAGCGGAGCCAACGCTTCCTTCACGCGCGCGGAGAGAATCGCCAAATTCGCCGAGCTCAGCGCCTTTTTGCGGGAAAAGAACTGGCATCCGCTGCCCTTGCCGCCCGGCTGAGCATTTTTGTGTCAACCGCTGTCTCTCTTGGCGTACTATAATCGTACGATCTTATACGCAAGGGAGGCGCAAACCGGATGGACGACCTCATCCGCAAGATCGAGCAAAAATACGCCCTGACTGTCATCCAGCACGAAAAGCTTAGGGAAACGCCCAAGTCGCTCGTCGTTTTTTTCGATACTTCCATCGGCAAGTTCATCGGCAAAGTATCGTATTTGCCCAAAGAGCGCCAGCATTTTATCCTGAACGCCGAAGCGCACCTGCGCAAACAAGGAATCCTCATCCCCGGTATTCAGCGGACGAAAAACAGCAAACGCTATATTATTTGGAAAGACAACCTGTTCGTCCTCCATCAGTGGCTGTCCTGGCCGAAGCTCGCCTACAACTCGCCGGGCAAGCTGGAGCAGGTCGGCGCTTTGCTCGGGCAGTTTCACAAAAGCTAGCTCGGCTTTACCTCCAAGCACGGCGAACTTTACAACGGCGCCAAAAAATGGTCGGAAGAATACAAAACGGACCTGGCCGCGCTGGAAAAATGGGAGCAACGGCACGCAGACAAGCAGAAGCCGCATTTCTCCACCATCGTCGAGTACCTCCCGTATTTTCGCCAGGCTGGACAGACGGCGCGCAAGCAACTGAATACGTCCGCCTATTTTGCCAAGTGGAAAAAAGCGCCGCTCAGCAAGCACTTCCTCTGCCACGGCGACTTCAACAACGGCAATTTGCTTGTGCGCAACAAACGAATCGCGATCATCGACTGGGAAGATGTCCGCTACGACTTTCCTTCCAAAGACATCAGCCGTGTGCTGTCGCTTGCCATGCGCAAGGAAGGGGCATGGAACAAGCAACTGTTTGCCTACCTGTTGCGCGGCTATTTGCGGGAAAACCCGCTGTCGGCCGAACAGCTTCACCTGCTGTTTGTCGACCTCGCCTTTCCGCATATAATGGAACGCTTTTTGCGCATGAAGCAGTACGAGCAAATGGATGCGGCGCACATCCAGCAATTTTGCACACGCGAATCCTTAAAGACTGCGTACATGCTGGACGAACTAAAAGCCCTCGCGTAAACGACAAAGGCTGTAGCCTGTCTTTTACGCGAGGGCCTGTTGGCATGTCGACAGAGAGTGGGCTTGGCGAGCGAAAGCCGTTACGGCTGCGCCGTTTTGACCAGCGCGCTCTGCTGGCGCACGTAGGCGATCAGCTCCGCTGCCATCTCGTAGTAGTTGAAGGGCGTAATCAGGTAAATGCCGTTGAAATAGCGGACAGCCGTATCGAGCAGCTCTTTCGCAATGGCGATCCCTTCCTGTCTGGCGGCCGGACCCTGCACCTTTTTCATTCGCTCCAGCGCTTCCGCCGAAAGCTTGATGCCCGGCACCTCGTTGTGCAAAAACTCGGCGTTGCGCGAGCTGGTCAACGGCATGATTCCGATAAAGACGGGAATCCCGATGTGCTTGGTCGCCTCGTGCACCTGCCGGATCGATTCGACGTCGTACACCGGCTGAGTCATGATGTAATCGGCCCCGGCCTCGACTTTCTTTTCCAGTCGGGCGACGGCTGCCGCCATGTTGCGGACGTTCGGGTTGAAGGCCGCGCCGACGATAAACTGGGCTTTTTGCTTCAGCGGACGTCCCGAGAACGAGACGCCTTCGTTCAGTTGCTTCACCATGCGGATCAGATCGAAGGAAGTAACGTCAAACACCGAGCTGGCCCCCGGCAAATCGCCGAAGCGCGACGGGTCGCCCGTGATGACGAGAATTTGGTCGATGCCGAGCGCGTGCAGCCCCATGAGGTGGGATTGCTGGCCGATCAGATTGCGGTCGCGGCAGGCGATGTGCAGCAGCGGGTCGATCCCGTGCCTGTTTTTCATCAGCGCGCCGAGCGCCATGTTGCTCATCCGCACAGTGGCGAGCGAATTGTCCGCCAGGGTGATCGCATCCGCCCCGGCCTTGTGCAGTTCGCAGCAACCGTCCAAAAACTGCTCGGCGTCGAGATCGCGCGGCGGATCAAATTCGACGATGATCGTCGTGCCTGTTTTGACCCGCTCGACAATGCTCGGCTTTTCCCGCTCGTGGGTGCTTTGCACGGAAATGTGCGGGCGCTCGACCAGGGCAACGGGCGGATTGACGCGGGCTTTCGGCTGTTGCGAAGCGAGCGCGTCTGCCATCGCCTTCACGTGCGCAGGAGTCGTTCCGCAGCAGCCGCCGATCAGGCGAACTCCCTGGTCCCTCAGGCGCAAGGCGCTTTCGGCAAAGTATTCGGGAGACGACTTGAAGGCGTACTCCCCGTCCGTCATGCCCAGCCTTCCTGCGTTTGGAAACGCCGACAGCAGCGAATCGTCCGGGAAGATCGTCCCTTCAAAAGAGCGCAAAATTTCAGCCGGACCCAAACGGCAGTTCAGGCCGATGATGTCAGCTCCTGCCTTTTTCAACTGCGGAAAAGCGTCTGTCAACGAGTAGCCGTCGCGCGTCCGCCCGACTTCGAGCGTCGCAAGCTGGGCGATGACCGGCACATCTGTCAACGGACGGATGACCTCAATCGCCAGCAATAGCTCCTCCAGATCGAGAAACGTCTCCAAAATCAGCGCGTCTGCGCCTGCGTGCAACAGGGCGATTGCCTGTTCCTCGTACTGGTCGCGATATTCATCCAGTACCTTTTTCTTGACCCGTCCGGCCAAAATCGAGCCGATGCTGCCCGCTACATACGCATCATCCTGTGCCGCCTCGCGGGCGATCGCCACAGCGAGACGGTTGATCCGCGCTACCTTGTGCTCCAGGCCGTAGCGGCTGAGCGCGTCGCGGTTCGCCGAAAACGTATTCGTCTCCAAAAGGCGCGCCCCCGCCTGATAGTACGAGGCATGAACCTCATGCACCACGCGCGGATTGGATAAACACAATTCTTCAAAGCTGACGCCAACCGGGGCACCCAGCGCATGTAGCTGGGTCGCCATGGCTCCGTCTCCGACCAGCAGGTGATCTTGCAAATAGTCCCGTAAGTCTTTCTTGCTCGTCGTCAACTCAATCCCTTCTCTCCCATTTCATTAGACGATCTATACTTCAAACACCGACGGACCCGCGTTAAAGTAGCGCGCTTCCGGGTGGGCAAATACCATCGCGGAGACAGATGCTTCCGGCTCCATCATGAAGCCTTCTGTCAACTGAACGCCGATATCCTCTGGCCGCAGCAGACGGAACAACTGCGCCTGGTCCTCCAGATTCGGGCAAGCCGGATAGCCGAACGACACGCGAATGCCTTGGTAACGGGCACCGAAGCGCTCCAGCATGGTCATCTCCGCCGGATCGGGAATCCCCCAGACGTCGCGCATCATGTGGTGAATCCGCTCGGCGAACGCCTCCGCCAACTCCAGAGCGAGCGCCTGCAAGACGTGCGAGCGCAAATAGTCGCCGCGCTCCTTCAGTTCCGTCGAACGCTCGCGGATACCGCCCCCTGCCGTCACAGTCAAAAAGCCGACGTAATCCATTTCCTTGCTCTCGACCGGGCGCAAGAAATCAGACAGACACAGATGCGGTTCCTCCGGCTGGCGCGGGAACGAGAAGCGCTCCAGCACTTTGCTGTGATCGTTTGGATCGTAGACGATAATATCGTTGCCGTCCGCTTGCGCCGGGAAAAACTGGTACACGCCGTGCGCAGTAATCGTTCCGCGCTGCTTCGCTTCCTTTAATAGTTCCTCGACCACGCCGTACAGCTCCAGCACTTTTTCGTCGCCCGCTTCGAGCAGCTTTTCCACATTGCCGCGCACGCCCAGATGCTTGCCGAGCAGCATGCGCAAGTTCAAGTACGGCTGCAAGTGGCTGATCGGGTATTGGCGCAGCACATGGCGGTCGCAATCCGGCGGCAGGTGGATCGGAACGGTTCTGCTGATGGCCGAACGCGCCGGGAGCGGAGCTTTTTTCTCCTGCACGACAGGCTGTGCAGCAGCGGCAGCAGCCGCTTCGGCCAAATCCTGCTGTTCCGCGATCAGCCGCTCGCGCTCCTCCGGGTTTTGCAGACGGTTGACGAGATCGAGGCCGTCCATCGCGTCTTTGGCGTACAGCACAACCCCGCGGTATTCAGGCGCAATCCGGTTGGAGGTGAACTTGCGGGTCAACGCCGCCCCTCCGACCATCATCGGCACGTCGATTCCCGCCGCACGCAAGTCCTGTGCGGTAATGACCATCTGCTGGGCCGACTTCACCAGCAGCCCGGACAGGCCGATCGCATCCGGCTTCTCTTTGCGGCAGGCGGCAATCAGTTGCTCAGGCGGCACTTTGATCCCCAGGTTCACGACGTTGTAGCCGTTGTTGGCCAAAATGATCTCCACCAGATTTTTGCCGATGTCGTGCACGTCGCCTTTGACGGTCGCCAGCAAAATTTTGCCTTTCGACGCGGAATCGCTCTTTTCCATGAACGGCTCCAAAAACGAGACGGACGCTTTCATGACTTCCGCGCTTTGCAGCACTTCCGCAACGATGAGCTGGTTGCCGTTGAACAGACGGCCGACCTCTTCCATCCCGGCCATCAGCGGACCGTTAATGATTTCCAGCGGCGTGTACTTTTCCAGTGCCAGCTTCAAATCGTCGACCAGGCCGTCCTTCGAGCCTTCCACCACATAGCGGGCCAGCCGCTCTTCCAGCGTCAGCGAGGAAGCTTCCACGCGCACTTCTTTTTTCTTCTGGCGGTAAAACTCCGTAAAGGCTGCCAATGTCTCGTCGTTTGTTTCAAACAGCAGCGCTTCCGCCAGCTTGCGCTCGTCCTCCGGGATCGAAGCGTAGCGCTCCAGCTTCTCCGTATTGACGATGGCAAAATCAAGTCCGGCGAGCGTCGTATGGTACAAAAACACCGCGTTGAGCACTTCGCGTCCCGCTGGCGGCAAACCGAAGGAAACGTTGCTGACGCCAAGAATCGTCTTGCACTGTGGCATCGCTTCTTTAATGAGGCGAATCCCCTCCACCGTCTCCCGCGCGGAGCCGATGTACTGTTCATCTCCCGTCCCTACCGGAAAGACGAGCGGGTCAAAAATGATATCCTGCGGCGGGATGCCGTACTGGTTGACCAATATGTCATAGGAGCGCTTCGCGACCTCAAGCTTTTTCTCGCGGGTGATCGCCATTCCGGCTTCCTCGATCGTCCCGACGACGACGGCCGCCCCGAACTTGCGGATTAGCGGAGCCACTTCTTCAAAGCGCTCCAGTCCGTCCTCCAGGTTGATCGAGTTGAGAATCGCTTTTCCCTGGGAATAACGCAAGCCCAGCTCCATCACTTTCGCGTCTGTCGAGTCGATCATGAGCGGAGCCTTGACCTTTTTCACGACGAACTGCAAAAACTTTTCCATGTCCGCATACTCGTCGCGATCCGGGTCAGCCAGGCAAATGTCGATGACGTGCGCCCCGCGCTTCACCTGGGCGCGGGCGATGTCGGACGCTTCCTCGTACTGCCCTGCTGCGATCAGATCGCGGAATTTTTTCGAGCCGATGACGTTCGTGCGCTCCCCGACCAGAAGCGGGCGATTGTCGTCCTCGACGTAGACGACCTCGATGCCGGATACGGCACTGACCGCCTGCTCTGTTGCCTGGCGCGGCTTGCAGTCTTTGAGCGCCTCCGCCATTGCCCGGATGTGGTCAGGCGTCGTTCCGCAGCAGCCGCCTGCCACGTTCAGCCAGCCTTGCTCGGCAAAAGCGCGCATTTTCGCAGCAAGTCCTTGCGGCGTCTCGTGGTAGTGCCCGTTTTCGTCCGGCAGCCCGGCGTTTGGATAGCAGCTTACCCCACATTGGGCCAAGCCGGACAACGTGCGCAGATGGTCGCGCATAAATTCCGGCCCTGTCGCACAGTTCAGGCCGATCGTCACGGGCTTCAGGTGCTCAAGCGAGATGTAGAACGCTTCAATGTTTTGCCCCGCCAAAGTCGTACCCATCGGCTCGATCGTTCCGGACAGCATCACCGGCAGTTCTACGTTCAGTTCTTCAAACGCCTGGCGAATGCCGATCCCGCCTGCCTTGACGTTCAGCGTATCCTGCGACGTCTCCAGCAACAGGACGTCCACCCCGCCGATAATCAACCCTTTTGCCTGGCGGTAGTACGACTCCACCAGTTCCTCGAAAGTGACGCCGCCTGTCAGTGCCAGCGTTTTCGTCGTCGGCCCCATCGCCCCCGCCACGTAGCGCGGCCATTCGGCTGTGGAGTAGGCATCGACTGCTTCCTTCGCCAGACGGGCAGCGGCGATATTGATTTCCAGGTCCTTGTCCGCGACATCGTATTCGGCCAACACGACCGAAGTCGCCCCGAATGTATTGGTCTCCACGATGTCCGCTCCCGCTTCCAAATATTTTTCATGGATGGAGCGAATCACATCGGGCCTGGTCAAATTCAGCAGCTCGTTGCAGCCGTCGTACGCTTCGCCGCCAAAATCATCGGCGGTCAGGTTCGCCTGCTGCAGCATGGTGCCCATCGCACCGTCCAGAATCAGAATTTTCCGGGAAAGCTGTTCGCGAAAAGTGGGTTTCATTGACGTGCTCCTTTTCTCCCTTGCGTCGGTTTATTCTCAGCCGTTTTTTGCATCAAAAAATCCTCTTCTTTGAAAGAAGAGGATTTGTCCGCGGATACACTTTGCGCCTGAACCATCCTCTCATCTTTCAAAGCACGTAGCTTTGCTGGAATTGGCACCGGATTTTAACCGGTTGCCGAGGCTTCATCAGGCCAGTCCCTCTGCCTCTCTTGATAAGAGTTGTTACTATGCTATTCATTTTTTGCTTTCAGGTTTGATGTTTGAAAGTATCTTAACACCGCGAAAAGTCTTCGTCAATTGAGAATTTGTCTATTCTTTACACTCTTCCCGCTCTTCTGCGCCCATTTTTGCGCATACCGGGCATTCGCCCACGCCAATCTGTGCGTTCGTGTATAGACTGTAGCATAACGGAAAGGAGGGGGAACAAACGTGAGTACATCTTACTGCGGACACGGCATCTTTGGAGACAGCTTCGCATTGGTGCTCGTACTGTTTATCCTGCTGGTCATTGTCGGGTGTTCGAACGACGACTGCTAAGTAAATGACAGGAAGAGGCTATCCCCCTTGCCTTGGCTTGAAGGGATAGCCTCTTTTTTCATGTCATGGACAGTGCGATCGCAGCCAGACCGCCTGCCGTAAAAGGCGACGCGCTCACGCTTGTCCACCTGGACGGTCAGGACGTCATACGGGACAGGCTTGCCGTTTTCCATCCGCTGGTCGCTGACGTTCATCCACGTTCTGTTGCGCCAATGCTCATCCGCATAAACCTCTGTCGCCTGGCGCTCGTAAACGTCGGCTTCTTCCCCCACCATCGTTTTCCAAAAGGCTTGCGCGACTTTTTCTGCTGCCGCAGGCGCGACCGTTGCCTTCTCGCCGCCATTGATCCAGCTACGGGCTTTTTGTGAGAAGCATCGTTAGTTAACTTTTTTCAACAGGATGGCACTTGACCGCTCTGCCTTCATTGTCAGAGCGAAACGCTTTTGCTATCATGAGGCTACCCAAACCGATGAAAGGAACGATCGACAATGGACGCTCTGCTCGCGCGTGAAAAGGACGAATTTCTGTCCTGTATAGAAACGATAAAAGAACTGGAAAGCTCCGAATTTGAAAGCTACTCCATCGTAAAGCATACCGAAACAGGAGAACATTATTTGCGCTACTTTTTGTCCCATATCAACCTGTCGGAAGGGGGCCGCAGGGACAACTACGATCACTTCCTGCCGATTGACTCCGATGACGTCCTGGGACTGATGTTCGGCGAGCAGCCGTACCGCTTCCCGGAAAACTGGCGCTCCCCCTACCTGCGCAGCGGCAACGACAATCGGCTCATTCCGTTTGATCCATCCGAAAACTACGATCTGGACGAGGAGGCGGCGGCCGAGCTGGCGATGGTGGAGCAACTGGAGCTTTACAAGCAGCAGTGGATGAACGCGGAAACTATGAGCGCGGAAGAAAAAGAAAAGCTGACGAAGCAATATTTCGCCGAGCTCGACAAGATTTTGAAAAAAGCCGAAGAGTAAGTTGCATCCTGGCACCAAAAACGGCTATAATGCTAGAGAAACAAGCGAATCGTTGATGAGGAAAGTACTCCTGGAATGAGGCTGTAGCGAGTCGGGGATGGTGGAAGCCCGATGCCGAACCACGCGAGGAAGCGCCCCTCGGAGATGCGGCCTGAACATCCGGCGAAGCAAATCGCGCCCGGATCGCGTAGGGTTTTGCCGGGCCTGCCCGTTACAGCAGCACAAAGCGGTTTTTGCCTGATGCACGCATGCAGGCGAAAACAACAAGAGTGGCACCGCGGGAGCACAACCTCTCGTCTCTTTTATCCAGGAGACGCGGAGGTTTTTTTGTTTTCTTTTGCGTCCCTTAAGCTTTTTCCCATTTTGAAAGGAGAATCACAATGAGCTACAAGCACCAAGTCGCGGAAAAAATCGCCGCTGCCCTCACCTCTCTCGGTGTGGACACCTTCCCAACAGAAACAGTTTACGGCATGCTGGAAACGCCGCCAAACCCTGCGATGGGAGATATCGCCTTCCCTTGCTTCCAGCTCGCAAAAGCGCTCCGCAAAGCGCCACCGATGATCGCCACAGAGCTTGCCGAAAAAATCGAAGGAGCGCCACTGCGCTCTGCCCAAGCGGTCGGCCCTTACGTCAACCTGTTTCTCGATCAGGAAAATGTGGCGGCGCAAGTGATCGGAACGATCCTTGAGCAAGGCAGCGCCTACGGCAGCAGCCAGGTAGGCCAGGGCCGCAAAGTGCCAATCGACCTGTCCTCGCCGAACATCGCCAAGCCGTTTTCCATGGGCCATCTGCGCTCTACCGTGATCGGAAACGCGATTGCGAACATCATGGAAAAACGCGGTTACCAGCCTGTGCGCATCAACCATTTGGGCGACTGGGGCACGCAGTTCGGCAAACTGATCGTCGCCTACCGTCTGTGGGGAGACGAGGAAAAAGTAAAAGCCGAGCCAATCAAGGAGCTGCTCAGCCTGTACGTGCGCTTCCACGAAGAAGCGGAAAAAGACCCGACTCTGGAAGACCAGGGCCGCGAATGGTTCAAAAAGCTGGAGGACGGCGACGCAGAAGCACAGCATCTGTGGAAATGGTTCCGCGACGAATCGCTCAAGGAGTTCATGAAAATTTACGAGTTGATGAACGTCTCCTTCGACTCCACGCACGGCGAAGCTTTCTACAACGACAAGATGGATCGCGTCGTCACCTTGCTGGAAGAAAAAGGACTGCTGACCGAATCGGACGGCGCCTTGGTCGTCAACCTCGACGAGTACAACATGCCGCCGTGCCTGATTAAAAAATCGGACGGTGCGACGCTGTACGCGACGCGCGATCTGGCTGCCGCCCTGTACCGCCACGAGACGTACGACTTCGCCAAAGCGCTCTACGTCGTCGGAAACGAGCAGCGTCTCCACTTCCAGCAACTGTACAAGGTACTGGAAAAAATGGGCTACGCCTGGTCCGCCGACATGCACCACATCCCGTTCGGCATGATGCTCAAGGACGGCAAGAAAATGTCCACCCGCAAAGGAAAAGTCGTTTTGCTGGAGGAAGTATTGGCACAAGCGATTGCCGACGTGCAAAAAGTGATCGAGGAGAAAAACCCGACGCTCGCGAACAAGGAAGAAGTTGCCCGCCAGGTTGGGGTCGGCGCTGTCATTTTCCACGACCTGAAAAACTACCGCCTGAACGACATCAACTTCTCCTGGGAAGAAATGCTCACCTTCGAGGGCGAAACCGGACCTTACGTGCAATACACGCACGCCCGCGCCTGCTCGCTTCTGCGCAAAGGCAACTACCAGCCGCAAACGACAGCGAGCCTCGTACCAGGCGCTTTGGACAGCAAGGAAGCATGGGCGGTCATCACCTTGCTGAACGGCTTCCCTGAGGTGATCGAACGGGCCAGCGACAACTTCGACCCGTCGCAAATCGGCAAGTACGTCATCGACCTCGCGCAGTCGTTCAACAAATTCTACGCCAACGTCCGCATTCTCGCGGAAGAAGAAGACGTGAAAGCTTCCCGCCTCCAGCTCGTGGCAGCGGTGGTGGCCGTGTTGAAAGAAGGGCTGCGCCTGCTCGGACTGGCAGCGCCAGAGGAAATGTAGGAAGCGCCGTTCTTTGACGCATGATCTGACCCAAAAGCCGGAAGCCTGCCTTGGCAAAAGGTGGCCCCGGCTTTTGCTTTTGGATGAAAAGCGCCTCGCGGGTAGTTGACTCATTTGTTTCGTGCCCTTTTTTCCAGCCTGTGCCATAATAGGAGAGGAAAGCAAGAAGGATGTGGCAAATACGGGCAACGGGCAGATTCCTTCCGTTTGACACCCCGGCTTAAGATAGCGGCTCCCCCGCAGGAACGCCTTGGCTCCACTCGGCAACAAACACATCCCGCTGTTCACACCTGGTCGCAAACAGGCGACCTGCTACAGAAAGCGAGACGGTAAACGATGAAAAAATTTCTTTTGCTCGCCACAAGCTTGCTGCTCGTGCTGAGCGTATTGACAGGCTTCGAGGCGAAGGCGGCAAGCGCACTGCCATCGTCTATGAACAAGCATGTCGTTCCCGTATCGAAAATGGAGTTGCCCCAAAAAACGGTTATCGGCTTTGGCGAAGCGACCCACGGCAACAAACAATTTACGACGCTCAAGCTGGACGTGTTTCGGCAACTGGTAGAAAAGCACGGCTACCGCGCCTTCGCCATCGAAGGCGACTTCGGCGGCGGCCAGAAGGTCGACGCCTACATATCCGGCGGAAGCGGGACAGCGCAAGAGGCGGCAAAAGCGCTCGGCTTTGCGATCTACAACACCGAGGAGATGGCAGCGCTGTTGTCCTGGATGCGCGCGTACAACGAACAGCGCGCTGACCGCGACCGCATCCGCTTTTACGGCTTTGACATGCAGCGCTACGACCAGAACAAACAAGCGCTGTTCGCCTATTTGCAAAAAGTCGATCCGCCCCTCGCCGCAACCTATGAAAAAGCTTTGGCAGCTTTGACCGATCAAACGCTGTCCGAACAACAGCCGGCCAAGGAAGGGCTTCCCCACATCCAGAGCTTGCTCGGCCGGATGAAAGCAAACAAAGCCGCCTACACCGCCAAAAGCTCCGAAAAAGACTACGAGCTGGCGTTAGCCTTTGCCGAGTCGATCAGACAAAACGCGATCCTGCACGGAACGAACGTCAACTACGGCAGCGCCCGCGATCGCTACATGGCGGAGCGCGTCATGTGGATTCTCGCGTTGGAAAAGAAACATTACGGCCGCGAGCGCCTGTTCATTACCGGACACAACGGGCACATTGAAAAGACGTCCACGACCACGGGCGTTGCAACCTGCATGGGGGCGTATTTGGCGAAAGCGCTCGGCGACCAGTATTACGCAATCGGCAGCGAATTTTATGAAAGCGCCTTTCTGGCCAAGGACGCCACTACCGACGAACGCAAGCTGTTTGCTGTCAAAAACGCCGGGGATCACCGCCTCGCCGTGCTGTTCGCGCGCACCAACCTGCCGGACGGCTTCCTGGACTTCGCCAAAACGCGGCAGGATGCCGATTTTTACGCCTATCTGAATCGTCCGCAGCCGATCAGCGCCATCGGCGACGTGTTTAGCGGCTGGTACGCGAGCATCGAGAACATGTACACGCTGCAAATGGTCCCGGCAAAAGCGTTTGATGCGCTCGTGTTCGTGCGGACGGCGACTCCTTCTGTCATGCTCGCGGACTGACGGCGTGCGAACGAAAACGTGCACCGGAACCATCCGCCTGCTTTCCGGTCGCTTGTGCGCAAAGCGCAAATGGCTCCGCTCCGCCCCAAGACGTCGCCCCGGATCACCAGCAAAAGAAAGCCCCGCCAGACCGCCACGAGCCGAGATCGACGTGGCCCTCTGACGGGGCTTTTCCTGTGCTGTTCTTTGTCCGCCGAAAAACTTACGAGGACAGCGTCAAGTTTTCATAAATGACAGACAGGCCCATTCCCCCTGCCATGCAAAGCGTCACCATGCCGTACTTGACGCGGCTGCGCACCATTTCGTTCATCAGGCTGACGGTCAGCTTCGCGCCGGTGGCACCGACCGGGTGGCCGAGCGCGATCGCGCCGCCGTTGACATTCACCTTGGCCGGGTCCAGCTCCAGCCCTTTCATCACCGCCAACGTTTGCGCGGCAAACGCCTCGTTCAGCTCGATCAGCCCGATGTCGTCCAGCGTCAGCCCTGCTTTTTGCAGCGCTTTTTGGGTGGCCGGCACAGGCCCGATCCCCATCACGCCCGGCTCGACTCCCGCGCTGGCAAACGCCTTGATTTTGACCAGCGGCATAAGCCCCGCTTCCTCCGCTTTTTCGCGAGACATCATCAACACTGCGGCTGCGCCGTCATTCATCGGACACGCATTGCCTGCCGTGATCGTTCCGTCTTTTTGGAACACGCTTTTCAGCTTCGCCAAGTCTTCGAGGCTAATTTCGTGGCGGACCGACTCGTCCTGATCGAACACCCGCACTCCTTTGCGCTCATGGATGGCAATCGGCACGATCTCGCTGGCAAACTTGCCTGCGGCTATGGCAGTCGCCGCCTTTTTGTGGCTGTCGTAGGCGAAGCGGTCCTGTTCCTCGCGGGAAATGCCGTACTGCTGCGCAAGCCGTTCAGCCGTGTTGCCCATGTGCTCGCCTTCCAAGGAACAGATCAAGCCGTCAGACAAAAGCGCATCTTCCATCGTCAAGTTGCCGAACTTGCTGCCCCAGCGGTTTTTCACCAAATACGGCACGTTGCTCATGCTCTCCACGCCACCCGCAACCACCACGTCCTCTTGCCCGGCCATGATCGCCAAAGCGCCGCTGCCAATCGCTTTCAAGCCCGAGCCGCACGCCTTGATGATGATGTGCCCGTACACATGGCGGGGAAATCCGGCCAACTGCGAGCTGATGCGCGCCGCGTTCAGCCCGCCTCCGTGCACGTAGCCGTTGCCGAAAATCACTTCGTTCACTTCCTGCTTGGGAAAAGCCGCCTTTTCCATCAGCCCTTCCAGCACTTGCCGTCCCAGCTCCGTTGCCGGGACGTCGCGCAAGCTTTTGCCGAATGCGCCGACCGCGCTGCGCACGCCGGCGACAATGACTACCTCTCTCATCGTTACGCTCCCTTTCGTTTTGCCCTCGTTACAAGACCCGGTTCAAAAATTCGCGCGTCCGCTCTTCCTGCGGATTGTTGAACATGTCTGCCGGGCGGGCCATCTCCACGATCTTGCCCTGGTTCATGAACGCGACCCAGTCCGCCACTTCTTTGGCGAAGCCCATTTCATGCGTCACAATAATCATCGTCATCCCGTCCTGGGCGAGCTGCTTCATCGTCTCCAGCACTTCGCCGACCAGCTCCGGGTCGAGCGCGGAGGTCGGTTCGTCGAACAGCATGATCTCCGGCTTCATCGCCAGCGAACGGGCGATCGCTACCCGCTGTTTTTGTCCGCCTGACAGCGAGGATGGATAGACGTTTGCTTTTTCGGACAAGCCTACCTTCTGCAACAGTTGCAGCGCTTCCTGCCTCGTTTGCTCCTTGTCCGCCCTTTTCGCGATCAGCGGCGCTTCCATGATGTTTTCCAAAACCGTTTTGTGCGGGAACAGATTAAAGTGCTGGAACACCATGCCGACCTTTTGCCGCACCTTCGTCAAGTCGTCCTTTTTCGGATCGATGCTCTTGCCTTCGATGAAAATCTCGCCGCCGTCCTTGATCTCCAAAAAATTGATGCAGCGAATCAGCGTGCTTTTTCCCGAGCCGCTCGCCCCGATCAGCACGACGACTTCGCCCTTTTTCACCTGTAGCGTCACGTCTCTCAGCACCTCCACGGCGCCGAAGCTTTTTTTCAAATTTTGCACGCGGATCATGACTTGCTTGTCTTCCATCGTTCTCCCTCCCCTCTTCTATACGTCACCTTTGGCCAACCGCTTTTCCATCACATGGACGATATACGTAAAGATCATGACAATCACCAAATAGTACAGGGCCACGATCAAAAAGTACGTCATCTCATCAAAGGTTTCCGCAGACAGGCGGCGCGCCAGCGAGAACAGCTCATCCATCGCGATGAAAGCAGCCAGCGACGACTCCTTCAGCGACAAAATAAACTGGTTGCCGAGCGGCGGAATGGAGCGCTTCATCGCCTGCGGCAAAATGATCCGGCGCATCGTCTGGCCGGTAGACATCCCGAGCGACAAGCCTGCCTCCATCTGTCCCTTGTCGATCGACTGGATGGACCCGCGGAAAATTTCCGCGATGTACGCCCCGCTGTGGATCGCCAAGGCTAAAGCCGCTGACCAAAATTGACCGAGATCAATCACCTTGTAAAAACCGAAATAGAGGACAAAAATTTGCACGATCAAAGGCGTTCCGCGAATGACCATAATATAGACGTTGGCAACAATTTGCCCGAGCTTGAACTTGGAGACTTTCAACAGGGCGACGAACAGCCCGATGATCGACCCTGCGATGACGGAAGCGATCGTCAGCTCAAACGTCAAGAGCAGCGGCTTCCAAAAAAACGGCAATGTGCGGAAAAACTCTTCTGTCAAATGGGCAATACTGGGCACTCGATGCCACCCCTCGCTGATAAAATGTCCCTGTCACCCGCCGCTTTCCTTGCGCGGATGACAGGCGGCCTTACACAAACGTCAACCTTATTCGTTCTTGCTGATGTCGCGATTGAAGTACTTTTCGCTCAGCTTCAGATACGTGCCGTCTTCGTGCATTTGCTTCAGCACCTCGTTGATTTTGTTCAACAGCTCGCTATTGCCTTTGCGCACGGCGATTCCGTGTTGAACCTCAGACAACGGCGCGCCGCTTTTCTTGATTTTCAAGCCTTGGGCAATCGCGATCTCGCCGACCACACTGTCCGTAATGACCACGTCATGCTTGCCTTGCTCCAGCGCGCGCAGGGCCGTGACGTCGCTGTCGTACGTCTTGATGTTGTCGGTGTACTCCCGCGCCATTTTTTCATGCGTAGTGCCCAAGGCGACTGCGACTTCCTTGCCCTTCAGCTCTTCCAGTGTGGAAGTCGTGCCGTCGGGACGAGTGAACAGTTGGCCGCCGGACAAGTAGTACGGATCGGCGAAATCAATTTGCTGCTTGCGCTCTTCCGTAATCGCGTGACTGGCAATCGCCGCATCGTAGCGCCCTTCCTTGACCCCCGCGATAATCCCGGAAAACGGCGAGGTGACGGGCTTTGGCTGCAAATTCAGCCGTTTGGCGATCTCGTTGCCGATTTCGATGTCAAACCCGGTAAGCTGCCCATCCTTGAAATAGCTGAACGGCTGGTACTCGCCGGAAGCGGCAAAGACGAACACGCCTGGCTCCTTCGTCATCGCGGACGCATTTCCGCTGGCTGCGCCTGCCTGTCCCCCGCCATCGTTCGTCGAAGCCCCCTGGCTACATCCTGCTACGAGAAGCGACAGCGAGAACAATACGCCTGCAACGGCTTTGAGTGATTTTTTCATGTTGGTAAGCCCCCTTATCTTTGTGCAGAAAAATTTTTCATTACTCCACCATTTGCAAATGTTCTGAAATCAACAACGGCGCTCCGGTATGGTAAATGACATCCTGCAAGGAGTACGGATACATGACCTCTGTCAGCATCAGCCCCTGCGGCGTGACCTCGATAACCGCCCGCTCTGTGACGATCAGGTCGACACAGCGCTTCGCGGTCAGTGGAAACGTACACTCCCTGCGGATTTTCGGCTCGCCTGTCCGCGTCACATGGCTCATCAGGACGATCACCTTTTTGGCGTAATAGGCCAGCTCGGCTCCACCGCCGATGCCGTGAACGCGCGAGCCAGGGACGATCCAGTTCGCCAAATCTCCCCTGCGATTGACCTGCAAGGCCCCGATAAAAGCGACATCGAGCTTCTTGCGCCGAATCATGCCGTAGGCAATCGTGCTGTCGAAGTAAGAAGCGCCCGGAACTACGGTAACGGGCGCTCCCCCCGCATTGGAGATATGCTGGTCTTCTTCGCCCTTGATTGGCGTGGGGCCTACCCCGAGAATGCCGTTCACGGAATGAAACATCACGTGCCATTCGTGCGGGATAAAGTCCGCGACCAGCTCCGGTATCCCGATCCCCAGATTGACGGCCATCCCCGGTTCGATTTCCTTGGCGGCGCGCCGCGCGATCATGTTTCGCTGATCCATCGTCAGTCGCATCAGCCGTTCCCCCCGCCGCTGCGATTCACCATGTAATCGACAAAAATGCCGGGTGTCACGATTTTTTCCGGGTCCAGCTCTCCTGCCGGAACGATCTCCTCCACTTCGGCAATGGTGATGTCAGCAGCCATCGCCACCAGCGGATTCAAGTTTCTCGCCGACTTGTCGTAGATGAGATTGCCGTACGTGTCCGCCTGTTTCGCATAGACGATGCCTACATCGGCCGTCAGCGCCGGTTCCATCCAGCACGGCTTCCCCCCAAAAACCACCGCTTCCCCTCCTTCTGTCGCTTCTCCCCACATTTGCGCATCGACAACAATGCCGGGAATGCCTACGCCCCCTGCGCGAATTTTTTCCGCAAAAATTCCTTGGGGACAAAACGTGACCTGGAGCCGTCCGTCCATCATCTGTTGACCAGCTTCCGGATTGGAGCCGATATGCGTCGTCATCAGCTTCCTCACCCGCCCGTGGCTAATCAGCTTGCCGATCCCGACCTGCGGATACCCCGCGTCGATTCCGATCAAGGTCAGGTCGCGCACCCCTTTTTCCAAAATCGTGTCGATCAAAAGAGCCGGGGAGCCGATCGTTCCGAAACCGCCGTACATCAGCCGGACACCGTCTCGTACACATTCCGTCGCTTGTTCGCGCGTCACCAGTTTCGCTAGCATCGCATGCCATTCCTTATCTCTCTTGTTTATTGAGCAAAGTCGCTTACGTCCCCCTAACAGTAGCAAGTCCTGTGCCAACACCCAAAAAGCTGGATGGTAGCGAAAATTGCCGAAACTACGTCTTTTCTGACGAATCGAAGTAGAATCACTTTTGAGTCGAAAGGGAGAGAAACGCACTCTTTTCAGGTGAATCGAAATCGACTCGCGTTTTTTCAAATCCGACTCACTATACAATCGGCAGTCACTTCCTGTACAATCAGGTCAAAAATGAGGGGAGCGTATCAAGCGTGGAAAAAGATGCGGAGATTTTGGCCTTGTCGTCTGTAGATCGGTTCATCGACATATTGAACTCGCTTGCGGACGGCATTTTTATATCGGATGCGCAAGGAACCACACTGTGGCTGAACAAGGCGAGCGAAAACTTGTGCGGCATCCCGAAAGCCGAGCTGATTGGGCAAAACGTGACCGATCTGGAGGAAATGGGCATTTTCAGTCCTTCCGTGACCCGGCTTGTCCTGGAATCGGGCAAGCCGACGACGACCATCCAGCTTGTGAACAGCAAAGGAAAATTTCTCGTGACAGGCCATATTATCCCGGACGAAGACGGAAAGCCGGAGCTGATCGTCGCCCACTCCCGGGACATTACGGAGGCGGCACGGGCCAGTTCGCAGTTGGAGGAAACCGTCGCGCTATTGAAGCGCTACAGCGAGGAACTGCAGCTCATGAAGCGGGAAGCGAACCAAAGCTCGTCGCAGACGCTGATCGGCAACAGCCGCTCGTATTTGGCGCTCATGGAACTGATAAAAAAAGTCGCGCTGGTCGACACGACTGTGCTCATCACGGGCGAAACCGGGGTGGGCAAAAGCCATCTCGCCGAGCAAATCCACCAGCTTAGCGAGCGAAGCGCAGGGCCGTTCGTGCATGTAAACTGTAGCGCCATCCCCGAAACGTTGATCGAATCGGAGCTGTTCGGCTATCACAAAGGGGCGTTTACCGGGGCGAACCACTCGGGGAAAATCGGGCTGGTCAAAATGGCGGACAAAGGGACGCTGTTCCTCGACGAGATCAGCGAGCTGCCCTACCATTTGCAGTCGAAGCTGCTGTTGCTTTTGCAAAACAAGACGTTCATGCCGATCGGCGGCACCAAAACTTACACGGCGGACATCCGCATCATCGCCGCGACCAACACCAACCTGCAGGAGCTGGTGCGCCAAGGGAAGTTCCGGCACGACCTGTACTATCGGCTCAACATTTTGCCGATCAACGTCCCGCCCTTGCGCGAGCGCAAAGACGACATTTTCCCGCTGTTGCACCACAATTTGCAAAAATTCAACGCCAAGCACCACCAAAAACGCCGTTTCACATCTGACGTGCTGGACGTGTTGCACCAGTATGACTGGCCAGGCAATGTGCGGGAGCTGGAAAATTTGGTCGAGCGCATCGTCATCACGTCCAAGTTCGACGAGATTTCCGCCACCGATTTGCCGGAGGAACTGCGCAGCATTCGCGAGCTGGAGGACGGCATCCTCACGCTCGGCTCCCTTTCCTTGACGGAGCGGATGGAAAAAATCGAGGTCGAATTTATCATGCAGGCGCTGCGCATCCACAAAACGACGCGCAAGACCGCGGCGGCGCTCGGCATCACCCAATCGCTTCTGATGCGGCGGATCAAAAAGTACGACATTCAGCTTGAGGACGAGACGGCCGAATGATCTCGGTACTTGCCGCTCCCAGCCTTCGCCTGTTCCTCGTCACGAGCGGCTACATCCTGCGATTTTTTGCGCGAAAAAAAAGGAGCGCTACCACTCGCAGCGCTCCTTTCCCTGTTCTTGTCCGACTATTCCTCGACCTTTTTTGGCGCCTTGCCAAACCAGGTCTTCGCTACCAGCTCGACGACTTGCTTCGGCAGCGATTGCGGCGGCTGCACTTCCTGGCCTGACGCGTCGACGCTGCGATACAGCAGCGCTGTGTCGTCTGCCGGATCTGACTTCGTTTGCAAAGTCCACTCGCCGATTTGCCCGGCGTTGGTCCATTCCTCGATCATGAGCTGGTATTCGCCCGGTGCCAGCTCAATGTAGTCGTCCTCTGTCACATCAATGACAGCGTAGCCGTCGTGCTCGATTTCGGCATCGTATGTATTCCCGTTGGCTGCTTCGTAAAGAGCCAGCTCTTCCGGGTTGTTCAAATTCTCTTTCAGCGTCGCAAAATCGTGAATCGTCACTTTGATCCGTTTTGCCATTGGTACCCCTCCCTCGTTGACAACATCCTCTCACACTGTACCACAATCCGGTCAAGCCTGCCAATTGTTCGCCAGACGCCGGACGTGCCTGATTTCTTCGCGATGCCCCCCGCTTGACCCTCGCGCTGTCTCCAATACAATCGGCAAGCCTTGAAGCTGCGGCGTGCGCAACAGCTCGGCAAAAGCATTGTCCCCGATCATCCCTTGTCCGATGCGCGCATGCCGATCCCGAAACGAGCCGCTCGGGTAAACCGAATCGTTCAAATGCACGGCGGACAAATACGGCAAATAGTCCAGTTCTTCCATACGCTGTATGACCGCGCCCCAATTTTTCCCGTCCCACAGCCCGCTGGCAAACGCGTGGCACGTATCGAAGCAAAACCCGACCTTCTGCGGCTCGGCAAGCAGTTGCCGCACCTGTGCCAGCTCCTCCAGCGTCGTGCCCATCCGGTTGCCCTGTCCGGCGTTGTTTTCGATCAGCAGCTTGGCCTGTCCGGCCCAGCCGTCCACGATTCGATTCGTCAGCAAAATCATCCGCTTGTAGCCGGCAAGCACGTCCGTCCCTTTGTACTGCCCGAAGTGGACAACTACGCCAAGCGCTCCGCACGCCTCGGCAATCTCCAGATCGTTGCGCACCGATTGCACCGTCACCAGAGCCAGCTCGTCGTCTTCCACGCACAAGTTGACCGGATAAGCCGTATGGGCAATCGACGCCAAGCCGTGTTCCTCGCAAAAAGCGCGGCAAGCTGCCGCATCGGCCGGATCAAACTGCTTGACCCCCAGGCTGCGCGGGTTTTTCGGGAAAAACTGATAAGAGGCGGCTCCTTCCCGCAGAGCGGTTCGCGCCGCCTCTGCATAGCCGTGGCGGATGCTGATGTGACACCCGATTTTCATGCGTTCCTCGCCCCCTCACTCGCTTTCCCCATTTTTCCCCTGGCCGTCCATTCTCAATCGCCTTGCGGGAAAGCACTTGCGCTTCTTTCTCCCATCCGGTAGACCGAAATTAAACCGAACGTTCAGTCTATAAAAAGGAGCCTTGCCTTTCATGTCCAAACGTCGCCTTGATGGGGAGAAAACCAAACAACATATCGTCGAGAAAGCAACCGAGCTGTTTTCCCAAAAGGGCTACTTCGCCACATCGATCGAAGACATCTGCCAAGCGACCGGAGCGAGCAAAGGGAGCCTTTACTACCATTTCAAAAACAAGGAGCAGCTTTTTTTGCACCTGCTGGAAAAGCAGTATAACGAGTGGACAGAGCTGTGGAAGGAAAAAGAGAAGCAGTACGCCACTTCGGTGGAAAAGCTGTACGCCTTGGCCGCTTTTCTGCTCGAAGACTTTTTGTCCCACCCGTTGAAACGAGCCGGAGAAGAGTTTTCCGGCAGCCAGCTCGCCGATCCGCTCATTATGGACCAGGTGCTTGCGATGCTCAGCTCCTCCTACACGCTGTACACGTCGATTTTTCAGGAAGGAATGGCGCGCGGAGAATTTGCCGAGGCCGATCCGGAAGAGCTGGCGATGATCCTCGAAGGGTTTGTCAACGGCCTTATCAATGTCGGCTTCAAAATGGAGGAGGAGCGCCTTCATGCCTTGATGAAGCGGGGGATTGATGTTTTGCTGCATGGTATTGTCGCCAGGTAGCTTTTTTTTCGAAAGTTTCTAGACCGAACGTTCGGTTTAATTAATCGCAGGAGTGTGCAAAATGAAGCCACTAATGGGGAAATCGCGTCTTTCTCACCGTCTTTGTCTCCGATACGCTGGAAAACGTCGGGATTTGGATACGCAACATGGCTTTGCTTTATTACGTGATGGAGACTAGCGGAAACAATCCGGTTGCCGTCTTCGCTCTCTCCATCGTCGTCGAGGCGCTCTCTGTCTGGCTGATCGTCACCGCTGCCATGCGTTTTTCACCGGAGTGGGGCTTGCTTTTCTGGAAATTGTGATCGGAATGCGGATGATTACGCTTGTCGAAGAAGCGTACGTCGGCCGGGTAAACGGGACGATTGCGCCGCTGCTCGTCGGGCTGATGATGCTCGGTTCGTTTGTGGCCGGGCCGCTGATGCAGTTGACCGCGCTGATTTATGTCTTCGTCATCGCAGGCGCGGTCGTGCTCGTTGCCGCCTGGGGAAGCTCCCGCATCAACTGGGCGTCCGGCGCTGAGCGTGCCCTGGAGCATTAGAAAACTTGGCTGCGCCAAGCCATTGGCACAGCCTTCGTTGCACTTTCCGCTGGATAAATTCTTATCCAACCTTATCTGCACAAAAAAGCTGCCCGGAGTCCGGACAGCTTGCCTGTTCACGAATGAGCCTATGATTTGACGATCAACAGCGGCGTTTTGGTGCGATGAATCGTTTTGAAGGTCACGCTGCCGAGCAGAGTGCCCGCGATGCCGCCAAGCCCGTGGTGACCGAGCACGATCAGACCTGCTTGCTCCTCTTCGGCGGTCTGGCGAATCACTGTCGCCGGATCGCCAATCACTACCTTGCTCTCGTAAGGAATTTGCGCCGCTTCCAGCACTTCTTCGCAAGTGCGCACGGTTTCTTTTCCCCAGTTTTCCAGCGTCGCTGTGTCTTCCCAGCCTACGCCGTACACTCCGGCATAAGCGACAGGAGGCGTCACGACACTGAGTAGCAGGTAGGAAACGCCCGGAATGTCCTGGCTCAAGGCAATCGCTTTTTGCGCTGCGTTTTTCGCCTGCTCCGAGCCGTCGACGGCGATCAGCACTTTTTGCCAAGGGAAGCGGCTGGCATCGGTCTCCTCGGAAATGAGGAAGACAGGAAGCTGGGCGTCGTGAATCGTCGGGTAGCTGACGCTTTGCAGCAGGAATCCGGTGATCCGGCCGTATCCGTGCGTCCCCATGACGATTGCGGCGTACTCGCCTTTTGTCGCGTGCTTGGCGATCACTTCATGCGGCTCGCCGAACTCGATTTCCAAT
Organism: Brevibacillus sp. FW301-21C12A; assembly: GCF_058788915.1. Classification (NCBI taxonomy): domain Bacteria; kingdom Bacillati; phylum Bacillota; class Bacilli; order Caryophanales; family Paenibacillaceae; genus Brevibacillus; species Brevibacillus sp. FW301-21C12A. The sequence continues at coordinate 109,128 of NZ_JBYTBG010000002.1, read as the reverse complement.
TCGTAAGTGACTCCTGCCTCTTCGACAATCGTGAGGAACTTTTTCAAGTCTTCTCTCGCTTCATCCAATTGGAAATCTTCCACGCTTTTTTGCCCGAGCTTGCGGACGACGTTGCGCGATGGAAACGGAGGGATGGCATGAAGCAGAGTCAGTTCATGCTTATCTTTGGCGTACGCAAGAGCAAAGCGAACCGCCTGAATAGACTGTGCAGAGAAATCTACTGGTACTAGAATACGGGACATAAGGACACGTCCTTTCCTCTTTCATCGTCGCAAAAAGTCGATTTTTGAGACTTTTTGCCTGTTTTCATTGTAGACTGACACCCTCATTATGTATGTAGGGGAATTCCCTGATCTTGGCATCGAAAAAACCCTTAGGTCTAGTTTCTCTCTCTATTCTAGTACTCCTGTAATAAAAATGGTGGGCTCTGCGCCGAGATCAATATCGCAGATCTCGTGATCTTCTGCCATCCGCCGATTCGCCTGCTGCTCCCGCCTGATGACCCGCACGACCGGACGGGCTGGCAGGCCGCGGTTTTGGTCGATCACGACGCCGACTTCGCCTGTGCTCAGCTTGAGCGACGTGCCGATCGGGTACAGCGCGATCGAGCGCAGGAAGTGGATGACCATTTTGTGGTCGAAGCGCTTTTCCGCAAGGCCCATGATTCGCTCGCACGCCTCGTAGGGAGGCAGCGTCTCCTCTTCCTCGGAAAGCGGCGAGATCAGATTGTCGTAGTAGTTGCAGATCGCGACGATTTTGGCGAACTCGTGAATCTCGTCGCCGCTTAGTCCGCGGGGGACTCCGGTTCCGTCGACCCATTCATGGTGCTGGAGCGGCACGTGCGCAGACACGATGCTCATCTCGTGTTTTTTTCGCAATATTTCAAACCCTATCCAGGTATGATGATTGGTCCTGCTGTTTTTCTTGTAGGCTGGCGCTTCCTTGTCCACCGACAGCTTGCCGATGTCATGCAAAAGCGCGCCGATTGCCAGCTCTTTCAGTTGCGTGGTGTTGTAGCCAAGCCCGACGCCCATCACGGTCGCCATCATGCAGACGTTGAGCGAATGGATGTACAGGGCGTTGTCCTTGGTGCGAATTTCCCCGAGATTTAACAGCACCTTGCGATTGCGCAGCGTCTCTTCGACAATGTTGCCGACAGACTTTTGAATGCCGCGCACGTCGAACTCCTTGCCGGACTGGACACACGAAATCGCGCCTGACAGATTGCGAATGGCATCTTTTCGCGTCGTCTCTGTGACTACCTCCTGTTCCTTCACCTCGTCGAAAAAAGGGTCCTTGATACTGAGCATCGTCACCCCAAAGCGCCGCAGCTTGTTTATCATTCCGACGGTCAGTTGCACACCCGTCTGCAACAGCGTCAAGCCCTCGCTCGTATAAATGCTGCGAGCCAGCACATCCCCAGGCTCAACTTGATCTACGCTCACATATTTCATGGGGTCAATCCTCCTGATTCCTTCTCCCCTGATGCTTTTTCCCTATCTTAGCATTGGAAAAACATGTTTCGCAGATGTTTTTATGAACAATCCGGCAAAAAAGGACCTTTGCAGCAAAAAAGCACCGGATGATCCGGTGCTTTTCGCACAAAAGACGGCGCTGTTTCTTTTGGCCTTACAGTCGCGCTTTTTCTCTGCGGCTGGCCATCGCCTCCAGGAACACGTCGACGACGGTCGGGTCAAACTGGCTGCCTTTTCCGTCCAGCAACTGGTCGACAGCCTTCCCGTAGTCCAAAACAGGGCGGTAAAGCCGCGCTGACGTCATCGCGTTGAAAGCCTCGGCGACAGAGACAATTTTTGCGCCCAGCGGAATCTCGGCAGCGAAAAGGCCGTGCGGATAGCCTTTGCCATCCAGCCGTTCGCGATGGTACAGCACCGTCTTGGCAATTCCTCGCTGTTGCAAGGGAGCAATCCGTTTTACAATCGCGTAGCCGATCTCTGGATGCTTTTTCATGATAGCCAATTCTTCCGGTGTGAGCGACCCGTTTTTCCTCAGGATCGAATCCGGTGTGCCAATGATCCTGATGTCGTGCAGCAAGGCGCCGATATACACATTGGCACATTCTTCCTCGTCGAGCTGAAGTTGGTTGGCGATTACCCAGGCGTAAAAGCCAACGTTGACCGAATGCTGATACGTATAAGGATCACGGGCGTTCACGCATGAAACGAGCGAGTGGATCGTTTCGACCATGTGATTCGTAGCCGCACGGTTACTATGCAGCATCGTCGTTAACAGTTTTTGCAATGGTGCCTCCCCGGCCATGTCATCCCGCTCTTTTCTCTCAAGCGAAATTTACGAAATGTAGCGCCGCAACGTTTTCGTCATTCTCGGAGCAGCAGAGCAAAGACAAGCTCTCCTTGCTGCACACCCTTCCCGCCAGGGGGAATCTTAATCAAGCAGTCGGAATCTTTAATCGACACGGTTACGCTTGACTGGTCCATTCCGACAGGCTTTACGAACAGTTTGCCATCTTGCACATACGATTTTCCGCGGACATAGCGCGGATACGCATTGACCTTGGCAAACGCCTCTCCTAAAAAAGCCGTGCATTCCGGTCTGTATTTGTTTTTGCGCCCTTGCATCCCCAAAATCGCCGGGCGGACGAACAGCTCGAAGCCGACAAAGCACGCCCCCGGATTGCCTGACAGGGCAAATAAAAAGGCGTCTTTCCACACCCCTGCCGTCGTCGGGCTTCCGGGCCGCATCGCTACTTTGTTGAACAGCAGCTCCCCTTCCCAGTTTTGGAAAAGATCGACGAGAATATCGTAGTCGCCTACCGATACGCCGCCTGATGTGATGACAAAATCCGCGGTGGAAAACGCATCGAGAATAACCGCTTGCGCTTTGTCCGCTTCATCCGGGACCGCGTTCATCAACAGCGGAATGCCCCCCGCTTCCCGAACGAGCGCTGCCAGCATGTAAGAGTTGCTGTTTCGGATTTTCCCCTGGCACAGTGGCGCGTCCACAGGCAGCAGTTCGGAGCCTGTGGCGAATATCGCGACGGTCGGGCGCTTATATACGTTGACACGAGAAAAGCCGAATGTAGCCAGCAGCGCCGTCTCGCCAGCGCGAATTTCGCTTCCTTTTTGCAGGACGCATTCGCCTTTGGCGAGTTCGTGGCCGATCGGAGTCAGATTTTTGCCGGGCGGCATCTCTTTTTTGATGGACACGAACGTTTTGCCCTGCTTCTCCACGTTGTCGGTCATTTCCAGCATGATAACCGCGTCTGCCTGTTCCGGCACCATCGCTCCGGTCATGATCCGCGTAGCCGTATTAGGCGATACGGCTTTAGTCGGAACTAAGCCGCACGGAACATGCTCGATCACTTCCAGCAGGACGGGCGATTCCGGTGACGCTCCCTTGGTAGCGCTCGCCATGATCGCAAAGCCATCCATCCCGGAACGGCGGAAATGCGGCATCGGCTCGGGCGCCGTCACCTCCTCTGCCAACGTGCGGCCGCAGGCATCTTCCAGCGAAACCTCCTCCACGCCAAGCTGGCGCAGATGCTGTTCGATTCTGCGCTGCGCTTCCTCCACCTGAACAGTCTGTCGGCGAAAACGATTTGCGTTTTCCATCTCGCTTATCCTCCAATTTGCGACATGCGCCTTGCCGTCGGTACATGAGATTGGCTTTCATCTGCCAAAGCCTTGGCCATTTCGTGATTCATCGGCTTGATGCTCAACGCTTTGAAAAAAAGCTGGCGAATCGCTTCATCGTCTCCGATATGCTTGCGAACGTTAAACTCGTCTGCCCAATACAGACACGGCTTGATGTTGCCATCCGCCGTCAAACGCAGCCGGTTGCACGTTTCGCAAAAATGATCGCTCACCGGGTGAATCAACCCAAAGCTGCCTTTGGCCCCGGCAATCCGAAAGGTCTGGGCGGGACCGTTGCCGCGCACGTCATGGCTTTCCTCTGTTTCCCAACCAAGCTGCTTACATCGCTCCAAGACGGTCGACAGCGGCAAATACGACTGTTTCCAGCGCATGTCGTTGTGGCCGATCGGCATGTACTCGATAAAGCGGACTTGCACGGCGCCGTCCAGCGTCAGCCGCAAAAAATCTTCAATCTCGTCGTCGTTGATTCCCTTCATGAGAACGACATTCAGCTTGATCGGCCGAATCCCGGCTTGTTGACAGGCCGCGATACTGTCCAAAACGCGCTGGACATCGCCGCCGCGGGTGATAAGCGAAAAACGGTCGGCCTTCAATGTATCCAGGCTGATGTTGACGCGCTTCAAGCCCGCTGCTTTTAATTTCGCCGCCTTTTTCGCCAAAAAAATGCCGTTGGTCGTCAAGGCAATGTCTTCGATTCCCGGTGTTTCCGCTATCGCTGCGACCAGTTCTTCAATGCCTTTGCGGACGAGCGGCTCCCCGCCCGTCAGCCTTACTTTTTTCACGCCCATTTCGGCCAACACTCTGACAACCTCGGTAATCTCGTAAATAGACAAAATGTTTTCGTCCGGCTCAAATTCCATCCCATCCGCTGGCATACAGTACACACAGCGCAAATTGCACCGATCGGTTACGGAAAGGCGCAAATAGTCGTGAACGCGGCCAAACGAGTCCACTAATTCACTTGGAATCACTGGACGTCCCCCCTTCGGCCTGTTCGATTCGCTCAGGCCAGGTGTACACGTTGAACGACTGGTTGCGAATAAAGCCAACGGTAGTAATGCCAAGCTCCTGCGCCAGCCGCAGGGCCAGCTCGGTCGGCGCCGATTTGGACAACACGATGCTGCATCCGATCTTGGCTACTTTCAACAGTACTTCTGACGAAATCCGGCCGCTGAACACCATGATTTTGTCTTCTACCGGCACGGAATGCATCAGGCAATGCCCGTACAGTTTGTCGAGGGCATTGTGCCTGCCGATGTCCATTCGGGAGACGACGATCCCGTTTGCATCGCACAGGGCAGCATTGTGAACGCCGCCCGTGTCCTGAAAAAGCTTTGCTGACTGCTGCATCGCCTGCATGAAGCGAAAGCAATCCGCGCTTGAGATCGTCACGCCTGTCGTTTCCAACTTTTTCACCGTGCGCGCGTCGTTGTAAAAGTAAAAGCTTTGGCGGCTTTTCCCGCAGCACGAAGTGACGTACCGTTTCGAGTGGAACATCTGGTTGTACCTGTTCACTTTTTCGGCGCGGACGTAGGCGTACCCAGTGGTTTCGTCCACAAACAGGTCAGTCACATCCGTGTATGCCTGAATTACCCCTTCAGACGCCAAAAAGCCAATGACAAGCTCTTCGATGTATTCCGGGCTGCACACTAACGTCGCAAACTCTTCCTCGTTCAACATGATCGTAATCGGCGACTCTGTGACGATGGAATCTTCTACTTCCTCCAAAGCGCCATTTTCATAGTGCAGGACAGGAGACAAAATAGACACGGGCTGAATCACGATTGTTTCCCACCTTTCCTTTGCTGCTGCTCGTTATGAAATGGATCGGTCCAGTACATATACGGTCATGGCGATGTCTTCTTCCAGGCTGATATCGGAAAAAATCCGCAAAATTTTGGCGTCGATAATTTCCTCCAGCTTCGCTACTACCGCCGGATCATTGTAAATGTTCTTCACCAGCTTCGTACGCGCATCGTGAACCATTCGTCTGCCGTCTTCGGACATAATCATGAACTTTTCTACGTTGGTCAAATTGCCTTTCATCTCGCAAATGACCCACGGCCCGCAAAACCGAGTGAGGATTTCGCGCGGACCGTTTCCAACGTATTCCTTGCGTATCTCGCGCACAAGCATGCTGAATTGGTGCTCAAGACTTTTTGTCATTCGATATTCTCCTTTAGCTCCCCGACCTTGTTCTGACGGGGAGCCAGCATAATATAGCTGATGACCAGGATAAAAATAACGAGCGATAAAATCAGATTGTTCATCGCATCATCCCGATTGACGATGATAAAACGCACAGTGCCTGTGATCCCGATATAGATCAGATAGCGCAACGGAAAGTGATACGCTTCGTGGAAATACTTGACGATCATCGAAACGAAGACAAAGTAGAGAAAAAAGGCCAAGACTTTTTCCAAAATATCATGGACGTTATTATTTCCTTGAAGGGCATCCAGTACAATGGCATACAGTTCGCGTACAAGGTAAAAGCTCAAGACCAACCCGAGAATGATGAGCGAAGTATTTAGCATAAGTTGATAAAAGCGCACGATTGTCAATTCGTTTTTGCTTTTCGTCATCCAACTAGCTGACCTCCTCTTCAAAAAGCTTGCTGCCTGTTTCATCAGTCTTTCAATCCTTCCCCGACTCCTTTCAGCAGGTTGATGCCAAATCCCATCGCCCGGTTGATGTCCGGATCGCGCAACGCTTTTATCAAATCGAACACGCCGACCTTTGCTCCCGACTGCAAAGCTTCATCCGCTCTTTGCAGCCCTTTGGTAACGCCGGCCATCAGCTTTTTGGTCATTTCCGGATCGAGCTCTGTCAATCCTCCCGCCGCCGCCATCGCATTGTTAATCATGTTCGTGACGGGCGGACGAACCATTTGTCCGACGACGATTTTGGCGATATCTTCTTTCGCTTCGACAGCGGCGTTGAGCGCCCCCAGTATGCCGCTGTCATGCAGCTCCTGCAGCAGCTTGATCGTCGCCTGAATCCCCTCCGGATTTTCGGCCAGGGATTGCAGGACGCGATCGACTGTTTGCGCTTGTTTTTGTTCTTCGCTAACCTCTGGTTTCACTACTTTCGTTATCGGTCTTGCCATTATTTTTCTCCTCCCGCAACGTTAACTTCTGCAATCGGCACGTAATCTTCTCTCGCCCATTTCCGCTCTACCTGGACACCCAGTTGCGGGTTTCGTTTCGCGTAGCGAGGATTGTACATAGGCAGCGGGGTCATGCCTTTTTCTTTGAGCAGCTCCATGCGCACCTTCGTCTGTTTGTACGCAGGGGTTTGCGTGCGAACGTCGCCCACGCTGCCTGTCAGCAGGTTGATCGCATTTTCATGGCTGACGGAGTGCATCGGTACGTACAGTTCGTTGCCGCTGACCCGATCGGTCACGAGCACCCGCAGCTTGATCGCTCCGTACGGCGAGACGAGGCGAACCAGGGAACCGTCTTGCACGCCGCGTTCGCGGGCAAGTTCAGGCGAAACCTCCACAAACACTTCCGGCAGTTTGTACTGGATTCCTTTTGACTTGTTCGTCATGTTTCCTTCGTGGAAATGTTCCAGCAATCGACCATTATTCAAAGTAAGGTCAAATTCCGATGGATATTCCACAGGCGGAATGTATTCCACGAGCGAAAGTCTCGCTTTGCCGTCCGGGAAGTTGAAGCGCTCCTGGTAGAGAAGCGGTTCGTCGGTGCCGTCTTTTTGTACCGGCCAATGCAAGCTGTTCCATCCTTCCAGACGGTCGTAGGACACGCCTCCGTAAAGCGGCGCCAGGCTGGCGATTTCGTCCATGATTTCGCTCGGATGCTGGTAGTTCCAGTTGGCTCCCATGCGTTGCGCGATCATCTGGATGATCGCCCAGTCCGGCTTGGAATCGCCAAGCGGTTCCAAAACTTGATACAAACGCTGGATGCGTCTTTCGGTGTTCGCGAACGTACCGTCTTTTTCCAGCGATGGCGACGCAGGCAAGACGACATCGGCAAATTGCGCCGTTTTGGTCAGGAATACGTCCTGGACGACGAAGAAGTCGAGCTTGCTGAGCGTGTCGTGCACGTGGTTCGCGTTGGAATCTACCCACGCCATGTCTTCGCCCATCAGGTACATCGCTTTCAGTTCGCCTTTTTCGACGGCTTCCAGCATTTCGATATTGGTCAAGCCCGGTTTGTTGGAGATGGTGACGCCGTACGCTTTTTCAAATTTCGCTCTCGCCGCATCATCGGTAATATGCTGGTACCCTGGCAGCCAGGTAGGCAGCGTGCCCATGTCGCAAGCGCCCTGGACGTTGTTGTGTCCGCGCAAAGGATAAGCGCCCGCTCCTGGACGGCCGTAGTTTCCTGTCACCAGCAGCAGGTTGGAGATCGCCGCCGATGTATACGAGCCTGCGACGTTTTGCGTGACGCCCATTCCCCACAAAACGCAAGTGCCGTCCGCTTCATGGATCATTTTGGCGGTCTGGATCAGTTGTTCTTTGCCGAGTCCGGTAACTGCTTCGGCGTAGTCCAGCGTGTATTTTTCCAGCATGGCGCGATATTCGTCAAACTGGTTCACCCGCGCCCGGATATACGCCTCGTCATGCCAGCCCTGGTCGATGATGTACTTCGCAACGGCCGTCAGCCAGACAAAATCGGTTCCTTGTTTCGGGTGCAGGAACAGATCGGAGCGCTCTGCCATCTCATGCTTGCGCAGGTCGGAAACAATCAGTTTTTGCCCGTGCAATTTTTTCGCCCGTTTTACGCGGGTTGCCAAAACGGGATGGCCCTCTGTCGGGTTCGCCCCGACGATGATGACCAGTCCGGCGCTGGCGATATCTTTAATCGTGCCTGAGTCTCCGCCGTATCCGACAGTTGCGAGCAGTCCGTCGGTTGCGGGCGATTGGCAATAGCGGGAACAGTTGTCGATGTTGTTCGATTCAAAAACTTGGCGCGCCAGCTTTTGCATCAGGTACGCATCTTCGTTTGTCGTTTTCGACGAGCTGACAAAGCCAAGCGCTTCGCCTCCGTAGGTTTGCTTGATCGCACCCATCCGCTCGGCAATCAGCGTCAGCGCCTCATCCCACGTCGCCGGAACGAAGGCGTCGTCTTTGCGAATCAGGGGCGTAGTCAAGCGCTGGTCGCTGTTGACAAAATCCCAGCCGAACTTCCCTTTCACACATGTGGAGACGCTGTTGACCGGAGAGTCTTCCGTTGGCTCCACTTTCAAAATGTGGCGGCCTTTGGTCCATACTTCAAACGAACAGCCTACGCCGCAGAACGTACAAACCGTTTTCGTTTTTTTGGTTCGCGTCTCCCGCATCGCCGCTTCGACTTCTGAAATCGCAAAAATGCTGCTGTACCCAGGCTCGACTTCTTTAATCAGATCGATCATCGGGTTCAGCAGGTCTTTTTGAATGCCTGACATGAATCCTGCCTCGCCGAGCATCGATTTTTCCATCAGCGCATTGCACGGGCAAACGGTCACGCACTGACCGCAAGATACGCACGAGGAGTCGTTAATCGATTTGTTGTCATCCCAAATGACTCGCGGGATTTCCCGCTCCCAGTCGATGGTCAGCGTTTCGTTTACTTGCAAATCCTGGCATACTTCGGTACAACGTCCGCAGAGGATGCATTGATCGGGATCGTAGCGGTAAAAAGGATGCGACATGTCCACTTCGTAGTTTTTGCCGCGGAACGGACGCGTTTGGTGGTCGATTTCGAGCAACTCTGCCGTGTTGTGCACCCGGCAATTTCCGTTGTTGTTGTCGCAGACGGTGCAATACAGCATGTGGTTTTCCAGGATGCGGTCCATCGCTTCGGTCTGCGCGCCTTTTGCCCGCTCGGAGGAAGTGAGAATCTTCATCCCGTCTGCAATCGGCGTCGAGCACGCCCGCATAATTTTTCCGTCCACTTCGCACATGCACGTATCACAAGTTTGAACTGGGCCTAAAATGGGTGAGTAGCATATATGCGGATGCTCGATGTCGTGTTGCAGCAGGTAGTCCAGGATGCGGGTCCCTTCTTCCGCTTCGTGCTTCACGTTGTTTAGTTCAAACTTTACCTTTTTCATTTCCCAAAAACCTCCAGAATCATAATAAAAGCCCACCATAAAACAATTCGGGCATAACGCATGCACAAATTGTCTTATGGTGGGCTAATGACTAAGCATCAATTGATACCAGTTATCCATCCCATTCGTATGGAGGAGATCAGGATGCGTTGGCTATACGTGATGACCAACCATCAATGATCGACTATAGCTTCATTATAGCACCAAAACCGCCCGAAAATCCAACTCTTTTTGTTGAAGGATTGCTCACACCTTGCCTTTCACATATCTTGCGTTAAAAATGAACAGCCGCATCAGCAAAAACAGCGACGGAATGAGCAACACCATCCCGCCGATGAAAGCCGCGACCAAAAACTTGGCCATCGTCGGATTCGTGACGCTCGTATGAAAGGAGACGTACGGGTAGAGCAAATACGGCAAATGGGACTTTCCGTACCCCCAGAACGCCGTGAAAAATTGCAGCATGACGGAAATGAACATCCAGCCGTATGCCCTTTTGACGATCAATAAGCGCAGCGCATTCAAGAAGAAGCCAAACGACAAAATAAACCAGATGCTATGGTCCATGAGCGAAGAAAAATGCTCAGGATTATGCTTCCACAAGGCCATAAAGACGAGCAAAGACGCAAAAATCGTCGGCAAGCTGTTAAACAGCGCCCATTGCCGCAGCACGCCCTCTGCCTGCGCGTCCTCCGCCCGATTCGCGTAATAGGTCAAAAAGCTTGCGCTGATAAACAGCACACTCACGAGAGCCAAAAACACAACGGCCCAGGAATACGGGCTGTAAAAAAGGTTGCCGGGCAAAAAATGCGGGACGCCGCCGTCCATTTCGATAAATCCCCCTTCCGATATCGTCAGGACGGTGGAAAAGGAAGCCGGGATCAGGACGCCTGTTGCCGCGTACAAAAAATGGTACAGGTGGCTGCTCGGATTGCCGTATTTGCTGAAGGCGTAAAAAGAGCCGCGAATCGCCAGCAAGACCAGGGCGACGCTCGCCGGGACGAGCAGCGCTGTCCCGTAGAAATAGCCTGTCTCCGGAAAAAAGCCGACGATGCCGACGAAAAAGAACACGAGAAAGACGTTGGTCACTTCCCAGACCGGCGACAAATAGCGGGTAATCACTTTGTTGATGATTTCTCCTTTGCCTGTGATCCTTCCGTAGTAGGAGAAAAAGCCCGCCCCGAAGTCAATCGAAGCGACGATGATATAGCCGTACAAAAACAGCCAGAGGATGGAGATTCCAAGCCCTTCCGTCGTCACGTCTGCTCACTCCTCGCATCCAGTAGCGGCTCCACCGGATTTCTGCGCGCCATTCGAACCAGCACATACACGGTCAATATGCCTAATAGAGCGTAAATCACACTAAACAGGACAAGCATCGCCCCGACGTCTGGCGATGTTGTCGCCGCCTCTGCCACGGTCATATACCCGCGCAAAATCCACGGCTGCCGCCCTACTTCAGCAAAAATCCAGCCAAATTCGATCGCAAGCATCGACAACGGGCCTCCGAGCACGATCAGGCCGAGCAGCCAGCGGTTCCATTCCAGTTGCGGCTTCCAGATCCGGCAAGCGACAAAGATACAGGAAAGCACAATCATGAAGCTTCCAATCCCTACCATCAGGTCGAACCAGTAATGAATGATTAAGGGAGGCCAGTTTTCTTTCGGAATGTCGTTTAAGCCCGTGACCTCTCCCTGAAAGCTGTCGGTTGCCAAAAAGGAGAGCATGCTTGGCAATCGGAGGGCGTAGTTCACCTCGTTCGTCGTTCTGTCCAAGGTTCCCCCTACCAGAAGGTCAGCGTGCGTTTTCGTCTCAAAATGCCATTCCGCCGCAGCCAGTTTTTCCGGCTGGTAGGCAGCGAGAAACTTGCCCGACAGATCGCCCACCACGGCCGTCGCCACTGCAAAAATCAGTCCTACCGTCATGCTCAGTCGCAACGCCTTTTTATAGTACTCGTTGCGGTGGCCCCGCAAAATAAACCAGGCCGCAATGGCGGCGATCACGAAAGCCGTTGTCATGTACGCAGACGTGAGTACGTGCGCTACCTTGGTCGGCGTCGCCGGGTTGAACATCGCTTTTAACGGCTCGATGTTCGCAATCGCTCCGTTTTCGATCGTAAACCCTTGTGGCGTATTCATGAACGCATTTACCGTCGTTATGAAAAAGGCGGACAGGCCAGAGCCAATCGCGACCGGAATCAAGACGAGCAAATGAAAGAGCGGCTTTTTAAACCGGCTCCACGTGTACAGGTAAATCCCTAAAAAAATCGCTTCAAAGAAAAAGGCAAACGTCTCCATAAATAGCGGCAGAGAAATCACTTGCCCCGCGATTTTCATAAACCCCGGAAACAGAAGGGACAATTGCAGGCCGATGATCGTCCCCGTCACGACGCCAACCGCAACCGTGATCGAATACCCTTTGGCCAGCCTGCGCGCCAAAAGCCTGTACTGCTGGTCTTTTTTCACAATCCCCATCGTTTCAGCCAGTAACAGCAACAACGGCATTCCCACTCCGATGGTGGCATAGATGATGTGAAACCCTAACGTAAGTCCGAATAAAATTCTGCTTTGCAACGCCAAATCCATCCGCTTTCCTCCTTGGCAGCATTCGGTCGTCCCTGCTCGTCTCCCGGTGGAACCCGGCAGCAGCGCTCACTTTTTCCGCGTCGTTTTCATCCTTCATTCCCTGCACGGGGATTTTGTCTGTATGCATTCTCGCGCCTCCTTGCTGTCGCGGTCAATGAACGTGCTTCTCGGCTTCCTGCATGCCTTCGCCCATTCCGCGCAAAAAGTTAATCATGGAGCCAAGCGCGAGGGTGACGTTCGGCTCCATCATCGCCCTGCCCATTCCCATCAGGCCCATCGGTTTCTCGCTTTTCGTGTCCGTTAACCGCACGATTCCATGATCGACGGCGTTCAAGATGTTTTGCAGCTTGCCCAAAAACTGCAGCGCGTTCATCCCGTTTTTCATGATCCGGTGCATGCCGGGCTGGTTGAGCTGGGACACGGCGATAACCCCGATGTCATGCCGATTTTTCAGCGCTCCCTGGACGATGTCCAAGACGCCAATCTCCTGCAATTCCTTCACGATATCGAGCAACGTAATCAGCGCCTGGTGGTTTTCGCTCACCGCATCCAGCACCTGCTGGATCGCCTTTTGCTTTTCTTCCTCTGGCGTGGGAATGTACCGTTCAATGTTTGTAATCGCTTTGGCCATCGGCTTGCCCTCCTGTTCCGAGTAAATCGGGGATGGAAATCCAGTCGTCACGCTTCCGTCCTTGATGTCTCGTTCTTCGGCCAGCTCCGGCGAAACCTCCAGCCACGGATTCGGAACCTTGTGGGTAATTCCCGTCGCTTTATACGTCATGTTTCCTTCATGGAAATGCTCCAGCAGGCGGCCGTTGTTCAGATGCAAGTCGAAGTCCTTCGTCAGCTCGAACATCGGCGGCAGCCAGTCAACCTGAATCAGTCGTGCCTTTCCATCCGGGAACGGGAACCGCTCGGTAAAGAGCAACGGCGTATCCTCCCCGTCAGGCTTCACTGGCCATAGCTGGCTGTTCCAGCCTTCCAGCCGCTCGTAGCTGACTCCGGCCTATTATACCTCCAAAAGAACAACTTGTAAATCATGTTCCAGCCTTCCAGCCGCTCGTAGCTGACTCCGGCAAACATCGGAGCGAGGCTGGCTGCTTCCACCATGATTTCACTTGGGTGCGTGTAGTTCCCGTTTGCGCCCATCGTGTTGGCCAGATCGCGAATAATCATCCAGTCCGGCCTGGATTCGCCCAACGGCTCAAACACTTTGTGCAGCCGCTGAATCCGCCGTTCCGTGTTGACGAACGTCCCGTCTTTTTCCAGACTCGGCGATGCGGGCAGCACCACGTCGGCAAACTCGCCCACAGGATGCACATGCCGTCGGCTTCGTGAATCATCGTCGCCAGCTTTATCTGCTCTTCTTTTGTCAACCCGGTCACTTCTTCGGCATATTCGAGGGTGAACTTTTGCAGCGATTGGACGAACTCTTCGTAGCCGTTTACCCTTGCTTGAATAAATTCTTTTGCTTCCCAGCTCTGGTCGATGATGTATTTCGTAATCGCGGAAATCCAGACCAGATCGGTTCCCGGCTTCGGATGCAGATGCAAATTCGCTTTTTGCGCCAATTCGTTTTTCCGCAGATCGACAACCGCGAGCTTTTGCCCAAACAGCTTGTGCGCTCGCTTGATCCGGGTCGTCAGCACCGGGTGGGATTCCGCCGGATTGGCCCCGACCACGATGACCAGGCCGGCGCTTTCGATGTCCTGAATCGTTCCCGAGTCGCCGGAGTAGCCAACCGTCCGCATCAACGCCATGGAAGCAGGCGACTGGCAATAGCGGGAGCAGTTGTCGACGTTGTTCGTCTGGATGACAGAGCGGGCGAACTTCTGGAAAATGTAATTTTCTTCATTGGTGCATTTGGAGGAAGCGATGAAGCCGATCGAATCTGGCCCGTACTTTTCTTTCAGTTCGTTCAGTTTCTTGCTGATAAACCCAAGCGCTTCTTCCCAGCTCGCTTCGACGAATTTGTCGCCTTTGCGAATCAACGGCCTGGTCAAGCGTTCTTCGCTGTTGACGAAATCCCAGCCCCATTTCCCTTTGACACAGGTGGAGATGCCGTTTACGGGCGCTTCTGGCTGCGGCTCGATTTTCAAGATTTTGCGGCCTTTCGTCCATACCTCGAAGCTGCAGCCTACCCCGCAATACGTACAGACCGTTTTGGTCCGCTTAATCCGGGTTTTGCGCATGCTGGCCTCGATTTCGGATACGGCAAAAATTTCTTTGTAGCCAGGTTCCACTTCTTTGGTGATGTTAATCATCGGCTCCAGCACATCGGCGGGAATCCCTGTCATATACCCGGCTTCGCCGAGCATGGATTTTTCCATTAACGCGTTGCATGGGCATACGGTGACACAATGCCCACAGGAAACACAGGAAGACTGGTCGATCGGCACATCGTTGTCCCAGATTACGCGCGGATTTTCGCGGTTCCAGTCGATGGAAAGCACTTCACTGACTTGCAGATCCTGGCATGCTTCCACACAGCGGCCGCACAGGATGCATTGATCGGGTTCGTAGCGGTACATCGGATGGGATAGATCGGGGGGATACGGCTTCGGCTTGAACTCGTATTTTTGATGCTCAATTTCCAGGTACTCGGCGGTGTTGTGGACGACGCAGTTTCCGTTGTTGTTGTCACAAACCGTACAGTACAACTCGTGATTGCGCAAAATGCGCGACATCGCCTCCAACTGCGCTTCTTTGGCCAGCTCCGACTTTGTGTTGACGATCATTCCCGGCTCGCTCCCCGTTGCACAGGAGCGAACCAACTGGCCGTTCACTTCCACCATACATGTATCGCACGTCTGAATCGGCATCAGATTGGGATGCTTGCAGATATGAGGAATATAACAATCATGGGATTCTGCCACATCCAAAATCGTTTGCCCTTGCACGGCGGGGTACGTTTCGTCGTTGATTTGAATCGTGTACGATCGCTCGTCCATTTTGCCATCCCTCCACAAAATAAAGAACATTCTGGTATGTACGCAAAGCAAACAAAGGTAAATAAAATGCCTGTACCCTTTCTATTCTGAAGTTATTCTGTCGTAACGCTGGGGGATTATACATTTTTACGCAGACGCTGTCCGGGCGCACGAGCTGCAGCTTTACATTCCGCCTGCTCACGTTGGCAACAAAAAACCCAGGGTGTTTGCCCTGGGTGTCGTGCCGGAGAATCGCGTATAGAGAGCGGTATGACGGCGCGATTTTATCGTTGGCACTCGGCCCGATCATCGGGGACATCCTCATGTACATCTTTACCAGCTCGATGCTGACGTTTCGCGGCCAAGGGTTGCCGGAAATCTTGCGGCACGCGTTGCCCAGGGCCATTGCGATTCCGGCGCTGCTGCTTCTGGGCAGCGCGTCGTTTATATCGGGAGCGCTCGTATTGATTAACTACGCCTTCATCGTGTCCCGCTATTTAAGCCCGGAGACTCCGGTGTACGTACTGTTGATTCTATTTGTTGCGGTAGCGAGCTTCGGCGCCTTGCAAGCTTCGAAAACGGTGCTGTACAGCACGGAGCTGATTCTGATTTTGAACGTGCCGCTCCTGCTGTTTTCAATTGTCAAGGCGGAAGCTGGCTCAGCGAAGGGACAAAGCGCTATCACCACGTGCTGCGAAAGCTGCAGACGCTTGGCGTCGATCCGATCGGGTTTGGCTTGCGCTATCGGGCTACCCACTACGAGCGGGAAAAAGACTGGGAGAGATGGAAAGCGATCTATCCCCGGCTCGACTGGCAAATCAAGGTGAACATCGACCTCGTCGGATCGGGCGGAATCAAATGACACAGCCGCCCACAAAGACAAAACGACCCTCTGCACGGGGTCGCCAGTTTCTACTCTTCTTTTTTCATGACGCTGTACTCGTCGCGCACCATGGAGACGTCATCGCCTTGCTGGGTCATCTCCAGCTTGTACAAAATGTCGGAAAGCACCGAGGCGACGATCAAGGTCAGATCGCCCGTATTGACGGGTTGGCGAAAATAGTGCCCGATCATCTCGTAGCCTTTTCGCTTGAACGATTCGGTGTCGTCCTCGCCCAAGGCATCACACAATTCTGCGATCAACTCGTTCAACGCGATTCGCGCCCGCTCGTACACGTCGGGCTGATCGGTGGAAACGACATCTGCTTCCTTTTTCTGGCCCAAATTGTCTCTCCTCCTTCCCCCTATAGGGTGGAACAGGAACAAATTTTTATGCAGAATCCGCTTGGCGTGCTGTCCGCGCCTGCGAAGTGCGGATGCCCGTCAATGCCTGGAGCAGCACGCGGTCGTAGTGCGCTTCAGCGTCAGGCTTGCGGGAATCGAGCAGCGTGCCGAGCACAGCGCCCAAAAACCCGAGCGGAATCGAAATCAAGCCGGGGTTGGTCAGCGGAAAAATCGGCTCGGCCAAAATGAAGCCGGTCTGTGGATTCATCACGGTCGGTCCGGCCACGACGAGTACGACGGACGCGATCAGCCCCGTCAACACGCCGCAAATCGCCCCGCGCACGGTAAAGCGGCGCCAGTACAGCGTAAACAACAAGAGCGGCAAATTGGCCGAGGCGGCGACGGCAAAGGTCAGACCGACGAGAATCGCGACGTTCATCTTTTCCGCGCCGATCGCCAGCCAGATGGAAGCGAATCCGACGGCAACCGACGAGCATTTGGCCATCGCGACTTGTTCTTTTTCCGACGCCAGCCCCCGCCGGATCAGATGGCTGTAGACGTCATGGGCAAAAGCGGACGAGGCGGACAGCACCAGCCCGGTCACCACGGCCAAAATCGTGGCAAAGGCGACTGCAGCGATGTAGGCCATCAAAAATTCGCCGCCGAGCGCATCCGCGAGCAGCGTCACGGTCAGATTGCCGCCAAAGCCGACATTTTTCAGCGCCTCATAGCCGACGAAGGCGCTTGCGCCAAAGCCGAGAAAAATCGTCAGCAAATAAAACGCGCCGATCACCCACGTAGCCGTGTAGATCGAGGAACGGGTGGTCACCGCATCCTTGACCGTAAACAGGCGGGAAATGATGTGCGGCAGCCCGGCGGTGCCGAGAATCAGGGCGAGATGCAGCGAGATCGTCTCCAGCGGATCGTTCAACTGGTTGCCCGGATGCAAAAATTGCTCCTGCAACGGCGTGATCGTGCTGACGTGGGAAAACATCTCCGACAGGCTCCAGCCGAATCGCGAAAAGACGATCAGACTGAGGATGAGCGTCCCCGTCAGCAACAAAATCGCCTTCACAATCTGCACCCACGAGGTCGCGACCATCCCGCCGAAGACGACGTAAAACGTCATCAGGCTGCCGACGATCATGACCGCCGTATCGTAGTGGACGCCGAGCAAATAGTGGATGAGCGCCCCTGCCCCGACGAGCTGCGCGATCATGTAAAAAATCGTAATCAACAGCGTCGTACAGGCGACCACCCCGCGCAGCCACAAGCTGTCGAAGCGGACGGCAATCGCGTCGGCGAGCGTATAGCGCCCGAGGTTGTGCAACGGCTCCGCGATCAGAAACAAAATGATGAGATAGGAGACAAAAAAACCGATGGCGTACACGAAGCCGTCAAAGCCGTACATGGCAATCGTCCCGGCGATGCCGAGAAACGAAGCCGCGCTCATGTAGTCGCCCGCAATGGCAATGCCGTTTTGCAGACCCGTCAGGCGGTTGCCGGCGGCGTAAAAATCTCTGGTCGTTCCCGTCTGCTTGGCAGCCGAATATGTAATCGCCATCGTCCCGATTATGACAGCCAAAAAGAAAATGATCGTCGTCACGGACCCGCTCTCCTTTCCCCGCGCCAAACGAAAAAGCCCAGGGATCACCCTGAGCCTTTTTGCCTGGCAGGAGCTTCCTTGCGTTATTTGCTTCTACGCCGAGTCCTTTATTCCTGTGTTCGCCCGCACCAAAATTTCGTCGTACTTCGCGTCGTTGCGCGAGCTGGACAGCAGCGTGCCGATCCAGGCGGCCAAAAACCCGAGCGGGATGGAGACGATTCCCGGATTCGGCAGCGGGAACAACGCTTCTCCGACCAAAATCGCTTTTCCGGCAACCGGATTCCAGACGTTGGGGCTCAAAGCCACGAGAATCAGCGAACTGAACAGCCCGACCAGCATGCCGCTGACCGCCCCTGTTGTGTTAAACCGTTTCCAGAAGATCGTGAACAAAATGACGGGCAGGTTGGCGCTGGCCGCAACGGCGAAGGCAAGCGCGACGAGAAACGCCACATTCAAATTTTGGGCAAACAGCGCAAGTGCGATGGACACGACCGAAACCCCTACCGAAGCCCATTTCGCCATCTTCATTTGCTCTTTTTCCGTCGCTTTGCCCTGGCGGATGACGTGGCCGTAAAAATCGTGGGCAAACGCCGAGGCTGCGGTCAGCACCAATCCGGCCACGACGGCGAGAATCGTCGCGAAAGCAACGGCGGATACAAAGGCAAAGAGGAAGTTGCCGCCGAGTGCCTGGGCGAGCAGCGGAGCGCCCATGTTCCCGGCCGCATCCATGTTTTCCGCTCCTACAAACGCCGCTGCGCCAAAGCCGAGGAAGATCGTCATGATGTAGAAGAGGCCGATAATCCAGGTGGCGTAGACGACGGACTTGCGGGCAGTCGTCGCGTCTTTTACCGTAAAGAAGCGAATCAGGATGTGCGGCAGCCCGGCCGTTCCGAGCACCAGCGCCAGGTTGAGCGAGATCGTATCCAGCCCGACCTTGAACTTGTTGCCCGGATTGAGGAACTGCTCCCCGAGCGGCGTCGCCGTTTTCATCTGTTCAAACATCGTCATCAGGTTGAAATCAAACTTGGCAAAGACCATCAGCGAGATGATGAACGTGCCGACCATGAGCAGCACGGCTTTGACAATTTGCACCCACGAGGTTGCCGTCATGCCGCCAAACACGACGTAGACCGTCATCAGCGCCCCTACAATCAAAACAGAGGTCGTGTACTCCAGCCCGAGTAATAGCTTAATCAACGCCCCCGCCCCTACGAGCTGGGCGATCATGTAAAAAATCGAAATGGCGATGGAGTTCAGTGCAGCCACACCACGTACCTGCTTATTGTCAAAACGCGCAGCAATCATGTCCGCCATCGTGTATTTGCCGAGGTTGCGCAAAGGCTCCGCTACCAAGTAAAGCACGACGAGGTAGGCGACGAGAAAGCCGATGCTGTAAAAAAAGCCGTCAAACCCGCTTAATGCAATCATTCCGGCAATCCCGAGAAACGAAGCGGCAGACATGTAGTCGCCCGCAATCGCCAGCCCGTTTTGCCACCCTGTCAGCCCACCGCCCGCGGTGTAAAACTCGCTGGTCGTATTCGTCCGCTTGGAAGCGTAATACGTAATCACCAGCGTAAGCACGACAATTCCTAAAAAAAGTAAAAATGCCGTTACATTCATTTGCCCCCGCCCCCTGTCTCCCGCTTGATTTTCTCCACCAGCTCGTCAAAGCGCGCGGCCCGTTTGGTGTACAAAATACAGAGGCCCCAGGTCATGATGAATTGGGCAAAGGCGAACACCCACGCCCACGAAATCGCTCCAATCGCCGGCTGGTTGAGCACGGTGAAATAGGAGGTCAAGATCGGCAAAGTAAAGTAGAAGACAAAGAAGAAAATGGAAGATGGCAGGATGAACGCCCGTTTGCTGCGCAACAGCTCCTTGAAGGTGTCTGATTGGATGATCGCTGTGTAATCA
This sequence comes from Brevibacillus sp. FW301-21C12A, assembly GCF_058788915.1. Classification (NCBI taxonomy): domain Bacteria; kingdom Bacillati; phylum Bacillota; class Bacilli; order Caryophanales; family Paenibacillaceae; genus Brevibacillus; species Brevibacillus sp. FW301-21C12A. Next base: position 89,177 of record NZ_JBYTBG010000002.1, on the reverse strand, counting down.
CTGCTATCCTGCTTCTGGCCCTGTGTTTTTGGAACCGAAAGCGGCTTGCTCATTGGAACCTCCCCCTCTTCAAACAAAAAATGTAAGCGCTTCCTCTATTGTAGGGAATCCGTTTTTGTTCGTGTGGCTTTTCGCGCAAGATGTCTGGGGGCGTGCGCCAACGGCCGATTTTGCATCGCGATCTGCAAGCGCCTCATTCTTCGAGCCGTCTCAGCAAATCTTTGGCCGAGGTTCGGGACACCGGGATGCGCGTCTTCGCCTCTCCTTTCAATAGCAGGTTGTAGGCGCCGTTGAACCACGGCTCCAGCTCGCTCACATAGTGCAGGTTGACCAGGTAGCTTTTGTGCGTGCGAAAAAAATCGTAGCCGGCAAGCTTTTCCATGAGCTGGGTCAGCGTCATCCGCGTGGAATACGTGTCGGTCTGGGTAATGATGCGCACGAGCCTCTCTTCTCGCACAGCGTAGACGATCGTGGCCGGATCGATCACGACCAGCCTGCTGTTGTCCTCCACGATCAGCTTGGAGCGCTTGGGAGCAGCCGGCTCCTGCCTAGGCTTGACCAGCCGCTCGCGGATGCGCTGCATCGTTTCCACCAGCCGCTTCGGCTCCGTCGGCTTCAGCAAATAATCGACGGCGTTCAGCTTGAAGGCGTCTACGGCAAACGTCTCATACGCCGTACAGAAGACGATGAGCGGCTGCGGCTTGCGGGCGGCCAGCATTCTCGCGGCCTGTGCCCCTTCCAGCTCCGGCATTTTCATATCGAGAAAAACGACGTCCGGCTCGTGCTCGTCGACCATTTCCAGCAACTCCCGGCCGTTGGTCGCGTAGGGAAGCAGCTCGACATCCCCTTCCTGTTGCAACAAATAGCTCAACTCTTCACGTGCAAGTCGTTCGTCTTCTGCAATCATGATACGAATCGGCATCAGGCACTCACCTCTTTTTTGATTGGAATCGCAAATGTGATCGAACTGCCGCCTTCTGGCCTGTTGGCAAAATGCAGTTGCGCATCCGGGCCTTGCAAACTGATGAGCCGCTGGTTGACGTTGTGGACCCCGATGCCGTTTCCGTCCTTGCGCTCCATCGGAATTTTGCCCAGGAGCGGAAGCAGTTCCTCCGGGAATCCTCGGCCGTTGTCCTCGATCGTAAACACGATGGCATGGCCTTGCCGCTTTACGCGCAGGCTGATTTCCCCGCCTGCCCCCATGTCGCGCAAGCCGTGGTGAATACAGTTTTCAATCAGCGGCTGCAAGGTGCCGGGCGGCATGAGCGCGTCTTCCACGCCGGGATCAACGGACGTATGCACGGCGAACTGCTCGGAAAAGCGGATGCGGATAATCTCCAAATAAGCGTGCAGATGCTCCAACTCCTGGCCGACCGTGACCAGCGTGCTCGACGTGAGCTTCAGATTGAAGCGCATGAACACGCTAAGCTGAATGGTCATATGGCGGGCGAGCTGCGGGTCGATCCGGATCAAGGTCACGATCGAATTGAGCGTGTTGAACAAAAAGTGCGGGTGAATTTGCGCCTGCAGCATTCGCAGCTCCGCGTCCTTCATCAGCCCTTTCATCTGCTCGGCGAGCGACAGCGTCAACTGGTTGGAGATGAGGTTACCAAGCCCTTTTGCCAGCGCCTCCTGAACTTTGCCGATTTGCTGGGGACGGCGAAAATACAGCTTGATTAAGCCGACGACGCTTCCCCCTTCTTTGATCGGAACGAGTATGGCGGCTTGCAGTTGGCATTGCTTGCGCTTGCAGCCGAGCATCTCCCGGCCCACGCCCTTGTCGATCGAGCCGCTGGCCAGCACGCGCTGCTCCAGATCGCTCTGAACCGTTTCTCCGGGCAAGTGATGGTCGGCCCCGGCGCCGACGTGGGCCAGTACGCGCTCCCGGTCCGTCACGGCTACTGCGATCGCTTTCGCCTCGCGTTGCAGCACGAGCGCCGCTGCTTGCGCTGTCTGCGGCGTCAGCCCCATTTTCAACTGCGGCAAAATACGCTGAGCAATCGTGAACGCACGCTCAGCCTCCAACGCAGCGGAGCGCTCCTCTTCTTGCAAGGCGACGCGAATCATCGTCGTAAAAATGGCAATCGAAATGCTGTTCGTAAGCACCATCGGAATGCCAATGACATTGACCATCGTGCGAACCAGCTCCGGCGGTCCTGACATAATCAATAGCAGCGACATCTGGATCACGGGAGCAAACATGCCGATAAACAGCGCTTTGGAGGGCGAGATCACCCGTTCTTGCGAAAAAAACCGCGCCACATAACCTGCCAACAGCCCTGTGAGCGGAACGGACAAGCCCATGGGAACCGCGGCAAAACCGCCCAACTGATACAAGTGCAGGCCTGCAATAATCCCCGCTCCCAGCCCGACCATCGGCCCGCCCAGAAGCCCTCCGATCACGACGCCGACCAGCGTGGAATTGGCAACGATCTCCTCTCCTGCAAGCGAAAAAATCCAAAAGCCCGGGATGTACCCGTCTTTGTGCACCACCACGCCCGCATACGTGCCCGCGATGCCGAACAAGCCGAACATCATCGAAAAAGCGATGGAGGTTCCAAGGTGCAGCTCCCGGTCCAAAAGCTGCCGGAACAGCGGAATCCGCGTCAGGATAAACCCGAGCGTCAAGAGAATGCCCATCCGTTCGATGAGCAGCAGCGTGAGATTGTCCACGGCTTCCTCCTGTTTATGTTGAAATCTTCTATAAATTCCGCATTTATTTCGAATTCCCTGCTGGACAGACAATCAAGCTGGGCGTTTTGCATACGCTGAGTGTGCAATGCTTCATGGGAAGGGTGATGGAAACATGTGTGGAATCGTAGGTTGGATTGATTGGGAAAAGGACCTTTCCCAGGAACGTCCGGTACTGCAAAAAATGACCCGGTGCCTCACGGATCGCGGGCCTGACGCCGACGGGTTTTGGCTGACTCCGCGGGCCGCCCTCGGTCATCGTCGCCTCGTCGTGGTAGACCCGGCAGGCGGGCAACAGCCGATGACGGCTCTCAAAAGCGAACATGCCTGCACGATGATTTACAACGGGGAGCTGTACAACACGGAAGACTTGCGGCAGGAGCTGCTCGCCTGCGGCCATACTTTTCAGTCCCATTCGGATACGGAGGTGCTGCTGCACACGTATCTGGAATGGGGCACGGACTGCCTCTCCAAGCTGAACGGTATTTTCGCTTTTGCGATCTGGGACGATCGGGCACAGCAATTGTTTGTCGCACGCGACCGACTGGGTGTCAAGCCGCTGTTTTACGCGCAGAGAGGCAGCTCGTTTTTGCTCGCCTCCGAATTAAAAGCGCTGCTGGCCCACCCCGATGTACGGCCGGAGCTGTCGCGGGAAGGGCTCGCGGAAGTGTTTGGCATCAGCCCCGCGCGCACGCCGGGCCATGGCGTGTTCCATAACGTGCACGAAGTACGTCCGGGCTGCTTCCTCACCGTCACGCGCGACCGGGTCAAACAGGAGCGATACTGGCAGTTGGAAAGCCGTCCGCATACCGACGACCTGGACACGACGACAGCGCGCGTCAGAGAGCTCGTCGTCGATTCCATCCAGCGCCAGTTGGTAGCGGACGTCCCTGTCGCGACCCTCCTGTCCGGCGGGCTTGACTCCAGCGTCATTACGGCTGTGGCCGCCGACTATTTCAAAAAAGAAGGCCGCGGAACGCTCCACAGCTACTCCATCGACTATGTAGACAACGACAAGCATTTCAAAGCGAGCGCTTTTCAGCCGAACGAGGATGCGCCGTATGTGCAGCTCGTTTCCAAATTTTTGGGCACCGCGCACCATACGATCGAATTTGATACGGCTGAGCTGATCGATGCCTTGAAAACAGCGACGCTCGCCCGCGACCTGCCAGGGATGGCGGACGTGGACGCCTCGCTCTACCTGTTTTGCCGCGAGATCAAAAAAGAGACGACGGTTGTCCTCTCCGGCGAATGCGCAGATGAAGTGTTCGGCGGCTACCCGTGGTTTCACCGGGAGGAGCTGCTTACCGCCGGGACCTTCCCTTGGTCGCGGGCGGTGAAGGAACGGGCCTCGTGGCTTGCGCCCGAGCTGCGAGCCTGGGTCAAACCGGAGGAATACGTCGCGATGCGCTATGCGGAATCGCTCGACGAAGTGCCGCACTTGCCGGGTGAGGACCCGCTGGAAGCACGCCGCCGGGAAATGTTTTACCTCAATATTACGTGGTTCATGAATACGCTGCTCGATCGCAAGGACCGGATGAGTATGGCGGCCAGCCTGGAAGCGCGCGTGCCTTTTTGCGACCATCGGATCGTCGAGTACGTCTGGAATATCCCCTGGGAAATGAAAACGTACGGCAATCGCGAAAAAGGGATTTTGCGCAAGGCGATGGAAGGCATTCTCCCCGACGAAGTGCTGTACCGCAAAAAAAGCCCGTATCCGAAAACGCACAACCCGTCCTACACCGAAGCCGTCCGCACCTGGCTGCTTGATACTTTGAACGACCCGAGCTCGCCGCTGCTGCGGTTGGTCGATGTCCCCGTCATTCGCAAAATTGCCGAGTCGGACGCCCAGGCTTCCAGCATACCGTTCTTCGGTCAGCTCATGAGCACGCCGCAGCTTTTCGCCTACCTGGGCCAGCTAGACTACTGGCTGCGCGAATACAAGGTCACGATCAAGGCTTAACGTAACGATGGCAACCGTGCAAAAGCAAAGCTCCTCGACCCCATGGTTATGGGGTTTTGAGGAGCTTTTTCTTTCCTTTGCTCTTTTTCTTTTTGGCCTGCTTTGCCTCGGGCTTCGCTGCAGGGTGCAAGACCGGCTTCGGCGCCGGCTTCGGCGTCGCCTTCAAAGCGGCGGCAGGCGGACGGTATCGCACGTCACCTTCGCGGCCGGACCGCTTCATGATCGTAAACGCATCGGTTTCTCCCGCGCGGATCAAGCGGTAATCCACTCTCGTCTTCTTTTCTCCCCCGACGAGGATCGCTGCCACCACTCGCTGGTTGGGGCAGTTCGCTTTGACTTGTACAGACTGTACCGTGTTCGGAAACGGCGGGACCGCGCCATACGGGATACACAGCTTTCCTTTTAGCATCCGCAGGCGGAGGTTGCGAATCATCGCCTCTGTCAGTTGCTTGCCCCAATACCTGCGAAAGATGCGGGAGATTTTCCGCTTCGTGTTGTATTTGTCGGGCAAGGGCGTGTAATCGACGCCATTTACGGTGTAGACGACCTTTCCTCGCGGCGACGTGGCGATCTGTGTCCAGACTTGCTCGGCCGAGCTGATAAACTGCTTGAACATGCGCCATTCATCCAACGATTTCACCTCCTCCATAAACCGTATGGAGAAGGGCTTATGCTAGTACGCCCTTTTTATTTGGCGAGCTTCACAACGTCCACACGCCCGGAGAAAAAGGTCGCGCCGCCGCCCATGTCGGCAACCCGATCAGGGGTGAGCGCGTTCACGTAATGCTTGGCCTGCGGGGCATCTGCCCACAAGCCTTGGCTGACGACCACGCCCGGCAAAACATTTTCGCCGACGGATACGACCAGCTCGCATTCTCCCCGCTCATTCCAGACGCGCACCGTGTCCCCATCCGCAATCCCGGCGGCGAGCGCATCCGCGCTGTTCATATGCAGGCGAGGAATTTTCTCCATCTTGACGTGCTTGTCATTGTTGGAAAACGTCGAGTTCAAAAAGTTATGGTTCGGGCCGGGAATGAATCGGTACGGATAAGCGTCGTCCGTCAGAAGCGGCGTATATGTCGGCAAGGCCGGATAGCCTCTGTCTGCCATCGCCTGCGAGTACAGCTCGATTTTTCCGCTCGGAGTTGCCAGGCGGCCAGCAAAGTACGAATCGACCTTGGCCTTCATGAAGTTTCGTTCCGCGAGCGTCTCGAAGTCGATTCCTTCCAGATGCGGATTGCCGTGCCCCTGCAGCGCCTGGCGAATCATCTCCTCGTCGGAATCGCGGAAGGCAGGCTCGTCGTAGCCCATGGCAGCAGCGAGCAAGCGGAACAGTTCCGTGTTGGACTTGCTCTCGCCATACGGGGCGAGAACCGGCTTTTGCAACTGAATGTAGTGGTGCCAGTAGCTTGTGTAAAAGTCCATGTTTTCGTACGAGGACGTAGCGGGCAACACGATGTCGGCATAGCGAGCCGTCTCGGTCAAAAACAGATCGTGGACAACGGTGAACAAATCTTCCCGCGCAAGCCCTTGTCTGACCTTGTTGCCATCCGGAGCGACAATCGCCGGGTTGCTCGTGTACACAAACAGCGACTTCACAGGTGGATTCGCTTCCAGAAGCGCTTTGCCCAGCTCGTTCATGTTGATGACGCGGGTGTTTTTGTCGGCGAGCAAATCCGGCCGCTGCAACGCGTTTTTGTTGTGCTCCAAAAATCCTTTGTTGCCCTTGATCGCGCCCCCGCCCCGCACGAGCCACTGTCCGGTGAGCGCGGGCAGACAGGCGATCGTCCGCACGCACATGCCGCCGTTGTCGTGATGCTGAATGCCGTTGCCGATGCGGATAAAGGCTGGCGACGTCTGCCCGTACCAGCGCGCCAGCTTGTAAATATCGTCAACCGGGACGCCCGTAATCGCGGACACAGTAGCCGGGTCGTACGCTTTTACGTGCTCCCTCAGCTCTTCGTGGCCGACCGTGTACGTTTGCAAAAAGGCGGAATCGACCAAGTTTTCTGCGAACAGGACGTGCATAAGTCCGAGCGCCAGGGCGGTATCGGTCCCGGGCAAAATCGGGATGAACCAGTCGGCCCAGCGTCCTGTCTGGTTTTTATGGACGTCGATGACGACGATTTTCGCGCCGTTTTTCCGCGCCTGCTCGGCAAGCACGACCTGGTGCATGTTCGTGCTGACCGTGTTGATGCCCCACATGATGAACAGCTTGGCGTGTACCGTGTCCTCAGGGTCGGTCCCGAAAGCGCCGCCCATCGTGAAGTTGTAGCCGACCGCTCCTGCGCTGTTGCAAATCGTGCGGTCGAGAATGCTCGCGCCCATGCGGTGGAAAAAGCGCCGATCCATGCCTTCCACATTGATCCGGCCCATATTTCCGTAAAAGCTGTACGGCAAAATGGACTCGGGGCCGTCCGCATCAATCAAGGTACGCCAGCGCGAAGCAATCGTTTCGATCGCTTCCTCCCAGGTGATGCGGACAAATTCGCCGCTGCCTTTTTTCCCGACTCGCTTGAGCGGATAGGCCAGCCGCTTGGGATCGTAGAGGCGCGCCGCCATGTTGCGCACTTTGTTGCAAATGTTTCCTCTCGTCACCGGATGGTTCGGATCGCCCTCGATTTTTACCAACTTGCCATCCTGCTTGTGAAGCAACAGTCCGCACTGATCTGGGCAATCCAGGGAGCAGACGGCAGGAAATACGCCATTCTCCTCTGTCGTAAAAGTCACGGTAGTCCCTCTTTCGTCGTTTGCTTTTTTTGGTTGTTCGCTGCAAGCTGCCACAAGCTCTAAATCCATGTAACCAGATCGCGTAACATTACTTTTCTATGTATTTTAGCATGAGTGGTGAGCATTTTCGCTACCGAAAACGCCGCGGCCTGCACTTGCGAGTCGGTCCATATAAAAAACCGCCTGAAAATCAGGCGGTTTTGTCTTATCCTATCCAGCAGGAAATGCTATAAGCCAGGTTCTGTCTCTCCCGTGCTGCAAGCGGGACGTATCCCTCGCACCAAGAGCGGTAGCCATCTATCTATGGCATCCGAAGATACCATCCGTCCCTTCCGTTTGATTCCTTCAGGACGGTTCCCCTACCAAATTTGGGTTTCTCGCTCGCAGGGTTTACCGCGTTCCATCTTTTCTGTCGCCAGAAAAGCTACGTTTCTGTGGCACTTTCAGCGTACTCGGGCCTCAGAGAGAGCCCTTTCCACGCCGTCAGCGAGGCTTGCGCCTCACTGCCCTGGCTTGCGCCAGGTACGAACACTCCAAGCATCTCAGCTTGGGCGAGCCTGGACTTTCCTCTACCGCCAATCGCCGAGACGATTGCGGCAGCGGCTACCCGCATTTCCTGCATTTCAGAATCAGTACTACATACTCTATCATACAGCTCATGTGCGGTCAACCAGCAGAACCTGGAACGTTCCCATTCGATCCTTTTGCCAACCTGTAGTACAATGAAAGAAGCGACAAGGAGGGTTGACCGTGATAACCATTACCCCACAGGCGGCAGCGCGCCTTGCCTTGATGATCGCGGAAGAGCGTGACGCAGACAAGCTGGGGATCAGGCTCGTTCCTACAACGACAGGCTGCGGCAGCTTTACCTACAGCATTGCCATCACCGAAGCGGAAAAGCACGATCAGGTCCAGGTCATCAACGAAGTCCGCTTTTTTTACCAGCCGCAAGACGTAGACAAGCTCCTTGGGACTGTCATCGATTGCGATCCTGTCACGGGGCGTTTTTCCATTCTCCATCCCCGGCCGCAAGAGGCAAATTGCCCGCATACTCACTGACCAGGAGGTTATTATGCTACTGCTTTCGTTCGAAAACATCAAGCCCAACATTCATCCAACTGTTTTCCTCGCCAAAGGCTCCGTCGTGTCGGGAGACGTGGAAATCGGCGAGGATTCTTCCATTTGGTACAACACCGTCATTCGCGGCGACATCGCGCCGACCATCATCGGCAAACGAGTGAGCGTGCAAGACAACAGCACGCTGCACCAAAGCCCGAACAACCCGTTGATTCTCGAAGACGAAGTAACGGTCGGACACAATGCCGTCCTGCACAGTTGCATCGTCCGCCGCGGCGCCTTGATCGGCATGGGCGCGATTGTGCTGGACCGCGCCGAGATCGGCGAGGAAGCGATGGTCGCGGCTGGCGCACTCGTCCCGCCCGGCATGAAAGTGCCGCCCCGCACGCTCGTAGTCGGCAACCCGGCGAAGATCAAGCGGGAGCTGACCGAAGCAGACTTCAAAGAGCTGGTGCGCATCCGCCAGTCTTACGTCGACAAAGGAAAAATGTACCGCAAGCTGGAAGAAAGCCCGCTGGAACGGTAGAGCATAGAGACGAAAGGTCGAGGACATCCGTACCCTCGACCTTTTTTAGTCGCGATATCTGCCCATCACGATCGTATTGTAGTAGTTGCCGTCGGAAAGCAGTTTGTCCTGTTTCAAAACGCCCTCCACTTCAAAGCCAAGCCGCTCGTACAGCCGGATCGCTTTCTCATTCGTTTCCAGGACGTGCAGCGTCATTTTTTTCACGCCAGTTCGATCCGCCCACGCGATTGATTCGTGCAACAAATGTTTTCCGATGCCGTATCCCCAAAAAGCTTGCAGGACTCCTACGCCAAACTCCACCTTGTGCGCGAATCTTTTCAGCGGGCTGCCTGCGCAACGCGAAAACGCGACGATCTGCCCCTCTGCCACCGCCACCAGAAACAGGTTGCGGCTGCTCGCGGCGTCAGCGCGAATCAGCTCGCTGAACCCGGCTTCGTCGATGTAGTCTTCGCCTTTTTCCCGGTCCAGATTTTCCGTCTCGCCGTCGATTTGCAGCCGCAGCGCGGACAGCTCGCCCGCGTCCTGTTCCGTTGCGGAGCGGATCGTGTAAGTCAGCCCATTGACGGTAAAATCGCGCTTTTCGATTCGCATGCTGCCCCTCCCTCTCTGTTTGGAGTTGATAAACTCTGCTGCGCTCGTCCATTTTTTCACAAAAAAGCCCTCAAGCGAACGAGTATTGGAAATTTTACCAAAACAAAGGAAATGGCGCAATTGTTTTGGCAACTCCTGGCATGGAGAAAAAAGAGCAGCGTATCCATTCATTAAGAGGACACTCTGCTCTTTTCCTGCCCGCCCGCTCGTGTTCAGGCGGAGCGCTGCCGCTCCACTTCACGAATATGCTCAAACAGCATATAGGAACGAATCGCCGTCTCCAGGTGCAGGCGATCCGGCTCTTTTGTCGTGAAGTGCTTCTGAAAAAAAGCGGACAGCTTGTAAAGCACGCCGCAATATTTGCGCACGTAGCGATCCCCAAACATCCCGACGAACAGGCCGCCCACGCCGCAGACAACGCTCCACTCCAGCGGCAAAAACCAGACCGAGAGCAAAAATCCGACGAAAAACCAGACGACCAGATTGGTCGAGCAGCCGTCGTTGACGATATCGGCTTTGGCGATTTGCGGCAAGGCCGCCAGCGATTTTTTGCCTGTATAGCTAAAGACTTTATGTTCTGCACCGTGAAACTTTTTCATCATTTTTGGAAAAACAAAATGAAAGCCGCCGATGTAAACCGCTACCCACAGCGGATCTATAACCGCCCACGCCGGATTGACCAGGGCTGCGACCACATAGCAGGCAAGCAGCAGATGAAAAAGCTGATAATACCAGGGAAAGGAGAAAAAAATCCGATACCACAGCTTGCCGATCGTCTTGAGCGTAATTTTTTCCGCCCACATATGGATGACGCCGTCTTTTACTTCGGCACAAGCAAGCACGTTTCGATCATGAAAAAGCACACCGCGTCCAAAAGACATCCCCATAATCATGCCGTTAGCTATTCTCCTTCCGCTCTAATGTCGTTATAATAGGTTGAGTTGTACGCAGAATGAAGGAGGTTTCCACAATTGATCCGCATGGTTCCAACAACACCAATCACACCGATACACGATCCATGGGAGCCGTTGTTTAATGCGACACCGCCCGCTTACAAGCTTACCAGCGTGGAGTTTACGGTAACGAATCTGTGCAATCTCCGCTGCGAGCATTGCGCGGTTGGCGATACATTGCGATATAAAGACGATCCCGCCCTGCCTGTCGATCTGATCCTGCGCCGTCTGGACGAAGCCAAGGATTTGCTTACGCTAAGTATAACAGGCGGGGAACCGATGTACAGCGAACGAACTGTAAAGGAAGTCATCCTGCCGATCCTGCGCTACGCAGCAGACCGCGGACTGCGCACACAGATCAACTCGAACATGTCGATGCCGTTTTCCCGCTACGAGCTGATTTTGCCTTACATAGATGTGATGCACATTTCCTGGAACTGGTCTACGCCAGAGGAATTTCATGATATTGTTTACGCAAAAGCAAGGCAAACGGTTTCAATCAAACAGGCAGAAGCGCAGTTTGAGCGCATCATGGAAAATTCCCGCAAGCTCGCTGCAGCAGGCGTGTTCGTCTCCGCGGAGACGATGCTCAATCATCGGACGTGGCCGAAGCTCGATACACTGCATCGGCAAATTCAGGAAATGGGCAGCCGCAGGCACGAGGTTCACCCGATGTACGCCAGCGACTTTGCCCGCGACCTGAACGTGCTGTCTTTGGATGAGCTGCGCCAGGCGATTCACCGGATGCTCGACATTCGCAACGAAAACTTGTGGATGCTGTTCGGGACTCTCCCCTTTTTCGCCTGCAGCCCTGATCCGGCAGACCGAGAGCTGATCCAAAGACTGCGAACAGCGAAAAATGTGACCACCCGCAATGATCCGGATGGTCGGAATCGCTTGAATATCAACATTTTTACGGGCGATGTGATCGTGACCGACTTCGGCGATGTCGAGCCGCTCGGCAATATCCAGGACGCTCAGCTTCAACATATGTTTGACGCCTGGCAGCGCCATTCGTTGAACCAGAAGATCAACTGCTTCTGTCCCGCGGCCAAATGCGCCGGGCCGAACCTGCTCGTTGCCAACACTTACTACCCGGAGACGGACTTCACGTTGCGCAAGGCACTCGTCTAGTTGGGCACGCTAAGGCGAGAGGTGATATCCATGAGCAGACGAAAACGTCCTCTCGTCCCAGGTGCCAGAGCAGGGCTCGATGCCTTGAAAGCGCAAGTCGCCCATGTCGCCGATCCGAACCAGGCGAAGTATGAAGTGGCTTCCGAGCTTCACGTCCCGCTGCAGCGCGGCTACAACGGCCAGCTCAGCTCACACGACGCAGGCCGGATCGGCGGCAGGCTGGGCGGCAGCATGGTAAAGGAAATGGTGCGGATGGCCGCGCAAGCCATGAATCAAAAATCGTAACGGCCTCACGCCTTGGGAACCCTGTCTTTTGCTGAAAGCGAGCGGCGGGGTTCTTTTTCGATCAATCGCGCCCTCCCCAACAGCATGCTGGCAGCCAGGCTGATGAAAATCAGTAGCATCCCGGAGAAAAACACGCCGTGCAAAGCCTCGCTGAATACGTGCTGCACGGCCGCGAGCGACTCGGGCGCAAGCGCACTGCGAAGCTGCTCGTCCAGCAGAAGCTTCGGATCGGCAAGGGCGGCAAGCTGCTCAGCAGACAGCGTGGAGTCTGCCATACCGCTCACCTCGTTCATCCCCGCCTGCATGCGCCACGCCAAAATCGTTCCGAATACGCTGATGCCCATCGTCCCGCCAATCGAGCGAAAAAATTGCGAGGTCGACATGGCGACGCCGCGTGCCTCGGGCGGAACCGCACTTTGGGCTGCTGTACCGAGCGCCGGGAAGACTGCTCCCATCCCAAGCCCCGTCACGATCATGGAAACCAAAAGCTGGCTGTTTGGCGTGGTTGCCTGAAGCTGGCCTAAAAGGTAAAAGCCAATCGCTATCAAGACCAGACTCGGAACCAGAATCGCGCGAAACGAAGCTTTGGCCAGCAGCCTTCCGCCAATGGCAGAAGACACTGCCACGGACAGCATGAGCGGTGTCAGCATATACCCCGCCTCCGCCGGACTTGCTCCGCGCACGCCCTGGACGAACAGCGGAATGTAAGCAATGGCACCAAATAGCGCTGCGCTCACGAAAAAGCCTGCGATATTTCCGAAGCCGATGGCCGGAATCCGAAACAGCGAGAGCGGCAAAAGCGGCTCCTTCGCCTTGCTTTCAACCCAGATGAACAGCCCCGTCAAAAGCAGACCCGTACCGAACAAGCCGAGAACCGGCCATGAGCCCCATGCGTCATGCCGCTCCCCTCCGATCACCAGGGCGAGCAAAATCGCAAGGACAGCGGCGCTCAGGCTGATGGCTCCGTACCAGTCAATCTGCGGCTTTTTGTCGCGAATCGTTTTCCCGCGCCACGCCAGTGCGATGAGCAGAAAGGCGGGAATGCCGATCGGCAGATTGAGAAAGAAAATCCAGCCCCAGTCCCACTTCTCCACTATGATCCCTCCCAGCGTCGGACCGACCATGCTCGCCAAAGCGAACACCGCTCCGAACAAGCCCTGGAATTTTCCGCGTTGCTCGGGTGGGTACAGCTCGCCGACAATCGTAAAGGCAATCGGCAGCAAAGCCCCGGCCCCCAAGCCTTGCACTCCCCGGGCGGTAATCAGCTCCATCATCGAGCCTGACCATCCGCACAAGAGCGACCCCGCCAAAAACAGCGCCAACCCGCTCAAATAGACAATCCGCGTGCCAAACAAATCGGCGAGCTTTCCGTAAATCGGCATCGTGATCGTCGAAGCGAGCATGTAGATCGCAAACACCCAACTGTAGAGCGACAATCCTGCCCATTCTTTTGTAATCGTCGGCATGGCCGTGGCCACGATCGTCTGATCCAGCGACGCCAACACCAGACCAAGCAGCAAGCCTGCCGTCACCAGATTCACCTGACGCTTTTGTTCCTTCATCTCGTCCCCTCCCTTTTTTGTAAAACCGTCGTTGACAGCTTCAAAAATATAAGGGAAATCGCGAAAAATGAATAGACTTTTTCTTTGCGATCGGTTATTCTGATGATAGAGTCTGCCCCTGAGAACTTGCAGGTTTCCATTGCTTTCGGACGCCTTGCCTATAGATAAAAAACCGCCCCAGCAACGACTGGAGGCGGTTTTTTGGTTGTCCGGCTTCATGCCTGATCGTCATCTGAGTTTGTCGAGATTTTTCGCACTCGGCTTGCGTGGCCCAAGCATCGTCTTGCTGATGCTGTTTACTTTGTGAAAGGAATCGAATACTTGGTCGATGACTTCCACCAGCTCGCGAATCTGCACCACTTTTCCATAGACGCCCATGAAATGGTGTCTGACGTTTTTGCCGTTAAACCCTAGCATGGCCGCACCTCCTCGTAATCCTCTAGTACTACCTTATGCAGTTCGGGGCCAAGAGGCGATGGCGTAGCGGGAAAATTATTAGCCCTTTGCAAAAAGGAAGGATGGCCGGACGTCCAATGGCTTAGCGCGGGCGTGGAGTCGCAGTCGGGCGCGGTCGAGGGGGCGGGGTTGGCGCAGGCGTCGGCACCGGGCCGGGCACGAGGCGTTCCAGACGGGTCACGCGCGCCCCCAGGCGGTTGACGCGTGTTTCCAGGCGATCCACGCGATCATCGACTTTGGTGTAGTCGTCGCGCAGCGCATCCACGCGATTTTCCACGCGCGTCAATCTCCGTTCCACATCACTCGTCGGAGCAGGCGTGGCAGTGACCGGGATGTACAGGTTTTGACCGACGTAAATGTAATACGGATAGGCGATATTGTTTACGCGGATCAATTCCTGAACGGGCACGCCAAAGCGAGCGGCAATACTGTTCAGGGTATCTCCCGCACGGACTGTATAGTTCACGAAGCTCACTCCCTCTATCGTTTCTTGTTCGTTACTAGCCTATGCCCGCCCGGAGACAGTGGAGATAAACCAATACCCATTTTTGCAAAGATAGGTAAACACCCAGTATATTCGCCGTTGCAGGCGCGCAGCGGCAAGGCGCCCAAGAATGCTTAGGAGTGAGAATGAACAACAGTGCTAATCATGATACTCAATTAAATACTGCAAATCTGTTTCCCTTTCGATTATTTCCCTTTCAATATCTTCGGTATAAATAAGCACATGTGGTCGGTTATCTTCTTTTCCTAAGTGGTAAACTTTTGAATAAACACTGATTTTTTGTTTCAACAACCGATAAAAAAGCAGATTAAACGGTCTTGGTATGTACCCCACTCGTTCATAATGATTTTCTTGGTCAATAAATTCAACTGCAGACGAATCTTCAGGATTAACATCGTCTATTCTGACAATAAACTCAATGTTCTCCTTCTGTTGAAAATCCCTGTTCTTAGATTTTGTATATGACCAGCCTGCAACCTCACAACTAAATAAAACATAATTCTTTTCATAAACAATTGGTTCCATGAACGTTAACGAGTCCGTTGCCAATTTCCCTTTTGTTACACATAAGTAATCCCAATACACATCATCAGAACCCTGCAAATCATTATCAGACAAAAATTTTTGAAAATCATTTCGTTTCGTGTTAGGAAGTCTTCTTTCAAAAACGGAAAACAATTTCTTGCTTTCATAGACTGACTCGATATCACTAATCCCGATAAACGGAATGAAACCTTCCGCCTTTGCCTCTTCAACGACTGAAATGTTATAAGAAAACACGTACAGACCGCTATCAAGCCTTTTTTGCAGTACTCCTACTGGGAAATTTCTCCCTGAAACTGGACTTTTCCAGTTTAGAAGTAATTTACTAAAACTAATTTTCATGGCTAAACTCCCTTAACATATAGTCTCGACGAGTTATTAACAAGCGTATAACGAATTGCTTTTGAAGGTCAGTCATAACTACGTCCGGTACTTTTTCAAGCAATTGGATTATCAAATTATCAGAAAGTTGTTCAATACGCGACACATATTTACTAATTTCAGGGGTACATTCCCTGATTTTTTGAAACAACGAAAAAATATTCAATTTCTCATGCTGTTGAATGTTTCCCCATTTGATTAAAGAACTTGATTTCCTTCCAAATAAGTATGCATCAAACATTTGTTTATCCCGCATCATTAGCATGATTTTATGTTGAGGTAACTCTCTTCCTAAACTAGAAGAATTATCGTAAAAAGGAGCAAACCGTATCTCGTTTGTTTTTTCATTTCTTATGATTCCAAAATTATCTTGATGTCGATCTGTGTTCCCTATTAAAGTGTCAAAAACCATCATTTTATACAGTTCTTCTATAAAATTGTATTTACGAAAAATTTTCTCTAATAACTCATAGCTGTAAACTTCAAACTCTCCCCGTAAAATGTCCCGATTGTATGTAAAATCATATTCCATGATCATATCTGCACCTTCAACTAAACTCTCCTCCCCTTCAACAAGAAAGGAATGACAAAGTGCTCCGTAAATCATTCCCGAATCCAACTTCGAAATATCTAGCCCATAATGCCCTACGATTTCGTCGTCAGCCGCAACACAAGCTATGTCTACAGTATGTGTGCTAAAACCCAGAATTTTGCCTATTTCGGAAGCAATTTTTTCAGCCCACATTTCCCCAGTAGATTCTCCTTCTATTTTCCATGTACTACTTGTCAGCGAAACAGGAAGCTTGAATAAGCCTAGCTTAAAACTCTCAGGAAATCTGTACCATCTCTTTTCTTTTGATCCCGAAACGTATAGATCTTCGAAGGGCCACCCTGAAATATTTAAGATTGGGTACATATGGCAATCTCCTTAACAATAATCTATGCTGATTATATCAAATAGCACATGTTTAATGCTAAAAGCTATTACTGCTTTTTCATGACCACAGGACAAGGGTTATTGCTTGAATGACTCGTTTACAGCTCAAAAGCCTCTGGCATCATATAATGTCAGAGGCTTTTGCGTTATTTCTATACGGTTTCCCTTATTTGAATACCGGCTCGGCAAACTGAGCCAATTTTTCCAGGGACGATTTCTCGACATCGGCATGCAAGCTGTTGCCGTGGGAGTCCATCGTCACGATGGCGGCGAAGCCTTTTACGCGCAAATGCCACATCGCTTCGGGAATACCGAACTCCAGGAAGTCCACGCCTTCGACTTTTTCCAGGCACTCTGCATAGTACTGAGCCGCGCCACCGATTGCATTCAGGTAGACAGCACCGTGCTCGTTCAACGCTTTCAACGTTTTTGCGCCCATTCCGCCTTTTCCGATAACGGCACGGATTCCGAATTTCTTGATAATGTCGCCCTGGTACGGTTCCTCGCGGATGGAAGTCGTCGGTCCAGCCGCTTTTACATGCCACTCGCCCGCTTCATCCTTCAGCATGACCGGACCGCAATGGTAGATGATCCCCCCATTGAGGTCCACAGGACAGTCGTGATCCATCAGGTAGCTGTGCAGGGCATCGCGTCCGGTGTGCATTTCGCCGTTGATGATGACGACGTCGCCCACTTTCAGGCTGCGGATTTGCTCTTCCGTAATGGGCGCTTCGAGCACTACCTCGCGACGGCTTTCGCCTTCTTCGCTTGCGGCTGCGGTCGGAGCCAAATCCATGGCGACTTCCTCGTCCTTGTACAAGTAACGGAGAATTTCGCCTGTTTCGGCGTTCAGACGCACACCTTGACGGCGGAACGCCCAGCAGTTGTAGGCAACAGAAACGAAAAAGCTTGCGGGCAGGCGATTTTCCACGCCCACTTTACAGCCGAGCAAGGTCGAGTTTCCGCCGAAGCCCATCGTCCCGATTCCCAGTTGGTTCGCTGTTTCCATAATGTAGTTTTCCAGCGCGGCCAGGTCCGGGTTCGGATTGACATCATCCACAGGGCGGAACAGTTGATGCTTCGCCAGCGCATAGCCGGAGGTGCGGTCGCCACCTATGCCTACGCCGATGAAGCCGGCGCTACAGCCTTGTCCTTGTGCCTGGTAGACCGCATGCAAAATGCATTTGCGCACGCCATCCAGGTTGCGGCCCGCTTTGCCCAGACCTTCCAGCTCACAGGGCAGGGAGTATTGAATGTTCTTGTTCTCACAGCCGCCGCCTTTTAGGATCAGCTTGATTTCGATTTCATCCTCTTCCCATTGCTCGAAGTGAATGACCGGAGTACCTGGCCCCAGGTTGTCCCCGCTGTTTGCCCCTGTCAAGGAGTCAACGGAGTTGGGACGCAGCTTGCCTGTTTTCGTCGCCTCTACAATCGCTTCCTTGATCGCTTTTTTGATCGTGAGCTGGTTGACGCCAACCGGAGTTTTGACCTCAAAGGTCGGCATCCCCGTATCTTGGCAGATCGGAGAGACGTTTTCCTCGGCCATCACGACGTTTTGCGCGATGGTGGACAAGGACAGCGCAGCACGAGTGCCCAAATCTTCTTTCAGTTTTGCTGCATTGACGGCGCGACGCACGTCTGGCGGCAAGTTTGTTGACGTATCCGTGATGAGTTCCAGAATGCTTTGCTTCAAGTTTTCCATCTATGACGCCCCTTTTGACGTAAGTGTGAATGGTAGCTTAAACCGCCTATTATTATAGCACACGCTCTCCCCCCTGTCCGTAGATTGCTGACCAAAGACAATGTGAAACGTTAAAGCAGCATTCTGCGTCTTATAACTGAATGCACATCCTGCCAAGATCGAGATGCGAGGGGATCGAGATGAAGAAAAAAGCAGCGGGACTTATCGTGACAGCCGTCGTGCTGTGCGCTCTGCCGTTTTTGCTCCCGCCAGGCTCGCTCAACGAGCCGACTGTCACAGCCTCAGAGCAAGACGGATTGCCTGTCGTCGGTTCCTACGGGCAATTCAAGAAGCTGCTGAAAAAGGCGAAAACCAACTACGTCGTGGCAGAAGCCGAGTTGAGCATGCCCGCAGCGGCTGCTGTCCTTGAAGCGAGGGATTCCGGCAAAAGCGCAGCAGCCCCGGATTTTTCTGCGACGAACACGCAGGTGCAAGGCGTCGATGAAGCCGACATCGTCAAGACGGATGGCACCTACCTGTACCAGTCGACGAGTCGCGAAGTGCGCATCGTCAAAGCGTACCCGGCCTCGGAGATGCGCATGACGAGCCGGATCAGCTATGAGGACGGCCTGTTCACGCCGCTGGAGATGTTCGTCGACGACAAAAAACTCATCGTCATCGGCCAGGCGAACAGCAGCGTCGAGTTGGCTCCTTTGCCCGCTTCGAAGCGCGCTATCCCGTATTACCGCCACAACCAGCTTGTCAAAGCGCTCGTCTACGACATCCAAGACAAAGCGCAACCGCGGCTCATCAGACAACTGGAAGTGGAAGGCCAGTATTTGTCGTCCCGCAAAATCGGTTCCAGCCTGTATTTGACGGCCAATCACTACATCGACACTTACCGGATTTTGCAGGAAAAAACGGAGCTGCCTGGCCCTGCCTATCGCGACAGTGCCTTCGGCGAGCAGTATCAAACCGTTCCGTACAGCGACATCCGCTATTTTCCGGAAAGCTTGCAGCCGAACTACCTGATGGTGGCAGGCGTCAATCTCGACGAGCCTAAACAAAAGCTGTCGCTTTCCACTTATTTGGGCGCAGGGGAAAACATTTACGCCTCCCCGACCAATCTGTACGTAGCGGTAACCGAGCATAAAGCGGAGCCGATCAAGCTGAAGCAAGGCGAGTCACTTGCCCCTTCGTTTGCCCCCCCGCCGCTTGCGACGGACACGACGATCTACCGCTTCGGCATGAACGACGGCAAGATCGCCTTTTCGGCAAAAGGCAGCGTGCCGGGCCAGATTCTCAACCAGTTTTCCCTGGACGAACACGACGGCTACTTGCGGATCGCGACGACGAGCGGAAACATGTGGCGCACCGATTCCGGCACTTCGCAAAACAACGTGTACGTCCTTGACAGCACGCTCGGAATCCACGGCAAGCTGGAAGGCATCGCTCCGACCGAGCGCATCTACTCCGTCCGCTTCATGGGGAAACGCGCCTACATGGTGACGTTCCGCAACGTAGACCCTCTGTTCGTGCTCGATTTGGCAAAGCCTGCTGCCCCGCGTATTTTGGGAGCGCTGAAAATTCCGGGCTACAGCGATTACCTCCATCCGTATGACGAAAACCACATCATCGGATTCGGCAAGGAAGCAGAGTCAGACAAGGACATGGCTTTTTACCAGGGCATGAAAATCGCGCTGTTCGACGTCAGCGACGTGACCAAGCCGAAAGAAAAGTTCAAAACCGTCATCGGCGACCGCGGAACAGACTCCGAGCTGTTGCGCAACCATAAAGCTTTGTTGTTTTCCAAGGAAAAAGGGCTGCTCGCCTTCCCGGTCACCGTCTACGAATGGACCGAGGAACAAAAGGCGAAGCAGGACATTCGCGGCTACGGCCACTTCACGTTCCAGGGCGCGTACGTCTACCGGCTCGATCTGGAAAAAGGCTTTACGTTGACGGACAAAATTACACATCTGGAGCAAGCAGACAGAGACAAGGCAGGGGAAGGCTGGTACGAAAGCACAAAAAACATCAAGCGAATCCTGACGATTGACCAGACGCTCTACACCGTTTCCGACGACTTCGTCAAAGCCCAGCCGCTTCAAGGGCCGAAAGCTGTAAAGACTTTGCCATTGACGAAATAAAGGGAATGGTCTGTCACGCGGACAGGTTCTGTGCTAAGATGGGGGAATAGAGGCAGCGCAAAAAGAGAGGGTGTCATTACGTGGAGTATTTGAGTCTTAATCTGACTTCAACACTGGCGGGATTAGCTGCCGTGCTGCTGGTCATGTTCATTCGCCTGCACTGGCCCTTCCGTTTTCAATATATGGCGAATCTGTACAAGCGCCGATTGGATGTACGGCTTAGCTGGTTGGAGGCATCCTACCGAAAAAACCGTTCGCGTGCGGTAGCCATGCTCGATAAATCGACACACGAAATCATGATCGGCAATTACGAACTGGCTGAAAAGTACATTGTTTCGGGCATCAACGTCTGCAAGGAACGCCCTTCTCTGTTCAATCAGGCCATGATTCACTACCTGTTTTACAACCTGGCGATCGTCTACTACTCGTCCGGCCGTTACAGCGAATCGCTGGAAGTCGCTTTCCGCATTTACCAACGCGACCAGGGGATGACGGATTCGCTCGCGCTCATCGCCTGCTCGCACGCTCGACTGGGCGAAATCGAAAGCGCACTCGAAGCTTATCAACTGATTGCCACCAAGCGCTCTGCCAAGGAGTGGAAGCTGTTTTGCCTCGCTGAAATCGAAGCGGCCAAGGGCAACTACGAGCACGCCTTGACCTATCTCCGCCAGTTGCTGAACAAATCGGCCAGCTCTTTGCACTTCAACCGCTCCGAGCTGGAAAAACGCCTGGAGGAATGGCAAAAGGCTTCGACTCACGTCAGCTAAATATCCGCCTGCTTTCCAATCCAAATGACACCGCACATGATTTTTCTGGTGTGCGGTTTTTTATTGCCGCCTGCTTCCAGAAAACGGGCATATCGGGCAGGAAAATGTGGCATTCTCGTAAAAGCCGTTCCATTTTTCTTCCGTATCGCTGCTCTATACTATTTCAACAGATGTAGGCCAGAAAGAGAGGTTTCTTGAAATGAAAAAGTTTGACATTTCCATCCTGACAGTCGCCGTCCTCCTGACAGGACTGGCTGTGATCGGCGTATCGCAGGCAAAAGATCCTGCCGCCGCCCATACAAGTGCAGTCGCGACAGTCGGCAACACCGCGATCTCGCAAACCGCGCTCTATGAGCAGATGAAAAAAGAGGCTGGCGCCAAAGTCGTGACCGACCTGATTGCCATTGAACTGTGCAAGCAGGAAGCCGCCGCCCAAGGCATCAAAGTGACCGAGCAGGAGATCGACGCGAAGATCAATCCGATCAAGGATAAATTGAAAACACCGGAGAAGTTCCAGGAGTATTTGCAGGAACGAAAAATGAATGAAAAAGAGCTCCGCGAGCGGTTCGGCATGCTCCTTTTGCGCGACAAAGTGTTTGAAAAGGCATTCCCGGTAACAGAGGAGCAAATCAAGGAGTACTACGAGAAAAATAAAGAAAAGCTCGGAAAAACGTATGAAGAAGCTCGTCCCGAGATCGCCGAGAAGCTGCTAGAGCGCAACAGACGCAAGCACTCGGACGAGTGGCTGGAGCAAATGAAGAAAAAGTACAACGTCCAGATCATGGACCCGGTTCTGGTGGAGCAAGCAAAGGAATAATCGCGCTTGATTCACCCGCACGCGAATGCCAAAAGACTTGTGTCGCCCGTTTTTCCGGTGCACAAGTCTTTTCTTTTGCAGAAAAAAGTTACGGACGTAAAATCGCGATCAGCTCCTGCAAAAAGTCGGGGATGTCGCCTTGCAGGATGGGACCGTGTCCCGTCGCCAAAAATTCGATCGGCCAGTCAAGCAACGCTTCCAGCCCCTCCACGTACTCCGGGACGCGATCAGGCTCGTCGATGGCCCAGCTTTTTATATGCGCCTTGTACGCCGCCCGGCACTCGCTTTCTTTTCCGACGATCTGACCCAGCTCGGCTTTATCAAAGCAGATGTGGTCGCCGACAAAACAAATTTTGCTCTGCGGGTCGAAAAACGCCACGGACCCTTCCGTATGAAAGGACAATTGCCGAAAACGCAACGACGGTAGATCTCCGCCGCTCCCCGTGAAGGTATGCCCGAACAGCGTCTGAGAGAAATCGTCCAGCTCGTAGTAATCGTCGAGATGAATCCAGTTGTTTCGGGAAGGAAACATGTCGGCATTCCCGATATGGTCCGCGTGCCGATGGGTAAAGTAAACGTATTCAATCCGCTCCGGCTTGGCACCGATTCCCTCCAGCGCCTGCTGAAAGTACGTCCGCTGCTTGCGCAAGTGGGAATCGATAACAGCAAACGATTCACCTTGTTTGACCACGTAGCTGTTCACGTAGCTCTGCCACGCATCCTCGTAGGTGATGATCGCCCAGGTGGAGTCTGTGATTGGTGCAATCACGTTGTTCATGCCTCCATCTCTCCTCTCCTCCCAGTTTCTATTCATACTGTTATTATACACAATGTTACACGACCTTGCCGACTCTTGCCAAAAGATCGGCTGTTAAAGCACCGATGCCGCTTCCCCGAGGCTGACCCAGGAGCGTCCCTGCGACCGCGCAATGTTGACCGGAACCCCAAAAAAGCGGGTCAATCCGTCTGCCGTCAGCACCTCGTCCGTTTTTCCCGCCCGCTCGACCTCCCCCGCCTTCAACAGCAGCGTGTGGGTAAAGCACGGCAAAATTTCCTCGATATGATGAGTGACGTACAGCAATGTCGGCCCGTCCGGCTGCTTGGCAATTTGCTCGATCATCGACAAAAGCTGCTCTCGTGCCAGCAAATCCAGTCCCGTACATGGCTCGTCCAAAATGAGCAGCCGGGGGGACGCCATCAACGCCCGCGCAATCAGCACCTTTTGCCGCTCTCCTTGCGAAAGCGCTCCGAACGGCCTGTCCCGCAGCTCCGTGCAGCCGAATGTTTCGAGCAGTTCGGACGCTTTTTGCACATCTTTCTCCGCCGGAACCGCGTACAGGCCAATCGTCGCTTCTCTCCCGCTCAAAATGACGCGAAAGGCCGTCTCGTGCTCGTGAAGCTGTGCGATCAAAGCCGTGCTGACCCAGCCGATCGATTTTCTTACTTCGCGCAAATCGACCGTTCCGTACACATTTCCGAGGACGCTGACCTGCCCCTTTGTCGGCCAAGTGTAGCCACAGATGATTTTCAGCAGGCTCGTTTTGCCGGAGCCGTTCAGTCCGACCAGGCACCAGTGCT
Source organism: Brevibacillus sp. FW301-21C12A (assembly GCF_058788915.1). Lineage (NCBI taxonomy): Bacteria > Bacillati > Bacillota > Bacilli > Caryophanales > Paenibacillaceae > Brevibacillus > Brevibacillus sp. FW301-21C12A. The sequence goes on along the minus strand of NZ_JBYTBG010000002.1, from coordinate 65,853 downwards.
CGTTTTCTTGCACCTGCCAGTTAACGTCGCGCAAAATGACCGTTTCGTCTCTTTGCCACATGACTTGGTTCACATCAATAATCATTTGCTCTCTCCACTCCTGTCTTACTTTGTCGGAAGCCGTAATCTTTCTGATTATTAAGAGTATAACTGTCCATTCCTGATCGATCAATTCTTTTGTACACCCGGAGGCGATGCGAAAAAACCTTCGCGGCAAGTTGCGAGCCACGAAGGTTTGTTTCGCTAATGCGGTTTGCTTAAAACTTTCCTTGAATCTTGAACACGATCTCCGCGAACAAGGTTGCGAACAGGAACGTCCCTGTGAAAACGACGAGGGATACGACTACGATCCGCCAGCTCAACTGCTTGAACAGATGAATGTCTTTTCCAAGCGACAGACCGGCGTATGCGAGAATCGGTGTCGCGAGCGCCAGCAGGTTGATTTTGGCAATCGACGCTGCCGTGTACTCGCTTCCTGGGAAGAAAGGAGAAGTAGCCAACATGGCAAACAGAGAAATCCAGACAATCACCGGGGATTTGAACGGCAAAATTTTCGTAAAGCCCATCCCGATCAAGGTGATGACCGCGAGAAGCACAATGCCTGGCAACGATTCCATGATCGGCACGCCATAGCCGATCCAGTTACCGATGAGTGAGATTGCGCCAATGATGAGAATCGTCAAAATTTGATTCATGCGCTTCTTTTCCCCCCTTCTGTGTCAGAAGAAGCGTTTTTGCGGCCGATGATCGGCTCCAGCCATGCGTACAGCCGCTGCGTGAGCGGCAAGGAGACGAAAATGCATACATACGTACCGATAATGCTCATCATCAAGTTCGCCGCCCCCGAGTAGAAGGCGATGTCTTTTTGCGCTTCCGGGAAAATTACGGCGAGCGAGCCTGTCGCTGCCGCCATCATGCTCCCTGAACCAACCGCTGCGCCCATCGCGAGCGAAATCGGATGGAACAGTCCGCTGCTGCCGAGGATACTTGCGAGCAACGACATGAAAATCGCGCCAAACAACGTACCGCAAATGTAAACGCCCAGTGCGCCGCGCGCTTCCGGCGAGCTTGCCCCGAACTTGTCCACGATAATCGCCAGGTTAGGCTCGCGGTCGAGGGAATAGGTAGCCCCGATTGATTCGCGCTTCAGACCGAGCAAAAGCGCCACTGGCAAGCCCAAAATGATCGTTCCGACGATGTGGCCTACCTCCTGGACGAGCAGCGATACGCCCGCTCCAAACAGCTTGGGCAGCTCTGGACCAATGTTGGCGCCGAGCTTACATACGAAGATCAGAAAAGAAACGCCCAAAATGTTTGCCGCGACATTCATATCTTTTTCTTTCAAAAACTTGAATGAAGGCCAGCTAATGACACCGCCGATAACGAGTGCGTACAGCATCGGGAACAAGGCGATGACGCCGATGCCGATATTGATTTTTTTCGTGCCGATAAACTCTGTCAAGGCTACCAGTACAAGCACCAGGAAATGCAGCTTGTACACATTCACGCGTCCCTCAGTCATAAGGATCCCCCTGTTCGGTCTTGTTTCTGTCTGCTATTCGATGACTACCTTTTGCGCTGCCCGAACGAACAATTCGACGCCGCGAGCCAATGCGTCTTCATCAAAATCAAAGCGTGGGTGGTGGTGCGGGTAAACAAAGCCTTTCTCCGGATTGCCCGCTCCCAACTGGATGAAGCAGCCTGGCGCCTTTTTCAAGTATTCGGAGAAATCCTCGCCCGGCATCAGCGGGTCGATGTACATAATGTCTTCCTCGCCCCAGCGCTCGCGAATGATGTCCTCCATCAGCCTGGTCACTTGCTCGTCGTTGACGACGGAGGTGTAGCCGTGAGAGAACGAGAACTCGTAGCCGGCCCCATGTGCTTCGGTAATCCCTTTGACAATCCGCTCAATCCAGACCGGCAGATTTTCGCGAATTGTCGCGTTAAAGCAGCGGGTCGAGCCTGTCAGCGTCAGCGTATCTGGAATGATGTTGTAGGCCGTGCCTGCGTTCAGCATCGTCACGGAGAGGACGACCTTGTCCAACGCGCTGACATTGCGGGAGACGATTTGCTGCAAAGCGGTGATGACTTGCGCGCCGATGACGACCGGATCGATCGCCGACTCCGGCTGGGAGGAGTGTCCGCCCTTGCCCTGGATTTTCACATCAAAACGGTCTGTGGAAGAGGTGAGCGCCCCGTATAAAACTCCGAATTTTCCGACTGGCATGTAAGAAGCGAGGTGAATCCCGATAATCGAATCCAGACCGTCCGCCGCTCCTGTCCGGACAATCTCGACCGCGCCGCCCGGCGGAAGCTCCTCTGCGTGCTGGAAGAAAAATCGCACTTCCCCTTTGATGCGGTCTTTGTACTGCGACAATATTTTCGCCGCCCCAAGCAGCATCGCGGTGTGCCCGTCGTGCCCGCAAGCGTGCATCACGCCTGCTTTGCCGGATGCGTAAGGCACATCGTTTTCTTCGTGAATCGGCAGGGCGTCCATGTCGGCGCGCATGCCGAGCACTTTTCCCGGCTGGGAGCCGATCAGGCGAGCAACCACGCTCGTTTTCGTCGGACGGGACAATTCCAAACTTCCGAAAGATCGCAATTTTTCATACACATATTGAGACGTCTGTTCTTCTTCAAACGACAGTTCGGGATGCTGGTGCAAATGTCTGCGCCAGGCAACGACCTGTTCTGCCAATTCGTCCGCCAATCGCTTCGTATCCAAACTCACTGTGTCCACTCCTTTTCTCTCTAGCTTTACGTTCAGTTAAGTTTCATTAAACAAATTGGCTTTCCGTGAATTCTATCACGTGTGAGCCAAAATTACAAATGTCCATTTCAGAAGGACATTTTTTGTCGAACCCACCTCGACCCTGTCTATTTATTAGTTATTTTAGAATTTTCTCTCTATAATGTCCACGTAAAAAATACATAAAACGCAATAAAAATTTTTGAACAGCGTCCTTTAGGGCTTTTCCGCAGAAAAGCCCTGCCCCGCTTCCTACAAATTGACGGCAAACCACACGTACTTGCCGCCGCTTTGGCCCAGCCACAGTTCACCGTTGCCCACCATCACGCCTTGGGCGTTGACGAACGTCTCACGGACGTTTTGGGCGAGCAAAGCTTCCTTGACCTTCGGTGTGACAATCTCGTCGTACTCCGCGAGGAACTGCTGCTCATTTTGCACGTAGCGGCTGCCCCCGTCCTTGTTTATGCGCAGCGGATACTGGACCATTCTTGCGACTTGTGCTTTGTTCCCGGCCTTCACCGCCTCCTGAAGCTTGTCGAAAAAAGCTTCAAAGGCAACCGGGTCGGTAATGCCTGCCACTTCGTAGCGATTGTGCTCGCTCTCCGCCTGTTGCCGCGCCGCTTGCTGCATCATCTGGCCCGGTTCCGCCGCTTGTCTGGCGAGAGCTGGGGAAGTCAGGTGAAGCAGAACGGTTCCGATGACGAGTAACGTTCTCACGCTTTTGCTTTTGCTCATCACGCTTCGCTCCTTTACGGTTTATCGTTTGTTTCTACCAGTAGCTTTTCTCCGGGGGCTTTGGCTTATGAGTCGCGGCGGCCCGTTGCCCAAGCTTTTACCGTGTCGCTGCGGCAATCCATCGCACCTGATGCTTGTCCGTTGCAGGCGGGTGGCCGTACGGAAAGGAAACATGCCGATCGAAAAAGGGTGTACACAGGCGCCCTGCCTGTTCGCTCACCTTCATGCGCGCAACTGGGAAGTTTTCATATCACACGCCGCTACTGTTTTTGGAGATACTACGTGGTGACGACGATCCCAGGGGTGATTTCCTTGATCCGTTTGGGCTATGCCTGCATCAGCGTCAAGCTGAAAAACAATCCGAACAAAAAGACGACCGTTGCGCAAATCAATAAACTGGAGCCGCAGGCGCGCCTGAAAAAACTGCGGCAAGTGTTGCAGACGAATTTTTTCAACCTGATGGATTTGCTCGCCTACAACGTGGAAAACCGCATTTTTTTGTATCGCCTCCCCTCGGAATTTGTGCCGCTGGCTACGCACCCGGTCGCGGCAGACTGGGACTGGGCCAAAGAATTTTCCTGGGACTTTCAGAAGACAGGCACATTCATCCGCAACAACGGCATTCGCCTGACAGCGCACCCCGGCCACTTCAGCATTTTGAACAGCGACAAGCCATCCGTGGTCGAGGCGGCGATAGCGGATTTTTCGTATAACGCCAAAGTGTTTGATCTGCTTGGATTGGACGACAATTCGGTGCTGGTCACGCATGTCGGCGGTGTGTTCGAGGACAAGGTCACTTCCCTGGAACGATTTGCGGCGAACTTTGAGCGACTGCCTGAGCAGGTCAAGCGGCGACTGGTCGTGGAGAATGACGACACGTCCTTCACCATGCGCGAGGTGTTGGAGCTGTGCGAGCGGATCGGTGTGCCGATGGTGTTCGACATCCATCACCACCATTGCCATTCGGACGGCGAGGAATGGACAGAGTATCTTCCGCGCATCATCCAGACGTGGGGGAAGCGCATCCCGAAAATGCACATGTCCTCGCCGAAATCAGCCAAAGACTTTCGCTCCCATGCGGACAATATCGATCCGGACGAATTTATCGCTTTTGCCAGCGCTCTCGCCGATTACCATGTCGATATTGTGCTGGAATGCAAAAACAAAGACGATGCGCTGCTGACTCTGCGGCAACATCTGAAAAAACGCGGGGTTGAGGTCGAGGCGTTTGCCGCTGCCCCTTGATCGCCCCAGCAGGAAAACCAATTCGCTTTTGCCGCCAGCCAAACAGCCAAAAGGACGCCTACGCGAAAACAGGCGTCCTTTTTTTGCTTGCTCGTTAATCGCAACTGCAACCACAGTCGCAGCCATGTCCGGAGGAGGAGCTTCTATGTCCGTAAGACGATGAGCTGCTGCGTCCGCCAGAGCTGCTGCCCCTATGATGCCAAACTTGGCAACGGTCGTGATAATGCTTCATTCTCCGTTGATGGTGTTTGTAATGTCTGCGGTATTCGCTGTATTTCCGGCGGTGATCCCGGTATTGCTCGCATTTGTGACGGAAATACTGCATCCGGTCCATATGGAAATGGAACTTGAACAAATACAGTTCGATTTCCGAGCCTGGCCGGACGTTTTCCGCTGACGGCGGCCTCATGTTTGGCGAAGCATTTGGTGGACGCCGGTTCGGCATGACGTTCGGCGGCATCGGATTCGGTCTGCGGTTTGGCGGCATTGGGTTGGCTGGCCTCCGATTTGGCGGCATTTGATTGGACGGCATCCGGTTTGGCGGCATCGGATTGGCTGGCATCCGGTTTGGCGGCATCGGGTTAGCTGGCATCCGGTTTGGCGGCATCGGGTTGGCTGGCATCCGGTTTGGCGGCATCGGATTGGACGGCATCGGTTTTGGCGGCATCGGGTTTGGCGTATTCGGCATAATCTGGTTAGGAGATGGCACGTTCGGCCGTTGCGGCATCGGGCGTGCCGGGATGTTGTGCTGCGGATTCTCCGAGCTTTGCGGCGCTTTCGGCTTCGACGGTGACGGTACGTTTGGCGATGGTACGTTAGGAGACGGTACAATCGGTGACGGCAACGGCATTATCGGGGAAGGCGGCTTTGGCATTTCTTTGGGACGCCTTGGGGACGATGGAGGCACAGGCGGCATCTTGCGTCGCTTTTCCACGGAAATGAACACGTCCTTTCTGATGAAATAACACAGTACATGGTATGACATTTATCCCGCTCAAGAAACGACAATCGCCCAGTTTCCAAAAATGGATTGAGCCCGTTTTTTTCCACTATAGGGAAGGAGCCGTGCCAATCTTGATCTTGACTGCGCGCTCACTTCCGTTACAATAATACTAATAACGAAAATTATCTGACAGTTGTAGAGCGAAAGTGAGGAAAGACGTATGCGGCCTCCAATCGGGCTTACGCGTTTCATCCAATCACATAGAACCCAGGAGCGAGGGGTTAGGATCTAGTATCCTAACCCCTCGCTCTTTTCGTTCTCTGCTCTGTTAAAGGAGGAAACTATCCATGAATCAGCAAGCAAGCGTCATCCATATGAATGGGAATCGCCTGCGCATTGAAGACGTCGTCCGGATTGCCAGGGACGCTCACCGCATCGAATTGACCCCCGAGGCGCTGGAAAATGTGCGCCGCTCCCGGGCGATGGTCGAAGAGATGCTCCAGGAGCAAAAAGTCGTCTACGGCATCACCACAGGCTTCGGCAAATTTTCCGATGTCATGATTCAGGGCGAAGATGTCAGCAAGCTGCAGGAAAACTTGATTATGAGCCACGCCTGCGGAATGGGAGAGCCTTATCCGGTGGAAGTCGTCCGCGCCATGATGACGTTGCGAATCAATGCGCTGGCAAAAGGCTATTCCGGCATCCGGGAAGAAACGCTGCTGCACCTGGCCGAGCTGTGCAACCGCGGCGTCCATCCGGTCATTCCCCAGCAAGGCTCGCTCGGCGCCAGCGGCGATTTGGCTCCGCTCGCGCACATGGTCCTCGTCATGCTCGGCAAGGGCGAAGCGATCGTCAATGGACAGCGGATGAGCGGAGAAGCGGCGCTCAAAGCAGTCGGGCTCTCCCCGATTCGCCTGCAGGCCAAAGAAGGTCTGGCCCTGATTAACGGCACGCAGGCGATGACCGCCCTGCTCTGCCTGGCCTTGTACGATTCGCGCGTCGTCCTGGAAAGCGCGGAGCTGATCGCGTCGATGACGATTGAAGCGTTGCGCGGCATACCGAAAGCGTTTGATCCGCAACTGCACCTCGTCCGCCCGCATCCCGGACAGCAGGAATCGGCGAGACGACTGCTCGCGCACCTGTCCGGCAGCGAAAGAACCTCGCAGCAGGGCGAGCTGCGCGTCCAGGACCCTTACAGTCTGCGCTGCCTCCCGCAAGTCCACGGAGCGACACGCGATACGCTGGAATACGTCTGGGCGACGGTCACCCGGGAGTGCAACAGCGTGACCGACAACCCGATCCTGTTCACGGAAACAGGCGATGTCATCTCCGGCGGAAACTTCCACGGGCAGCCGATGGCCTTTGCCGCCGATTTTTTGGCGATCGCCATGGCAGAGCTGGCCAACATCTCCGAGCGCCGCACAGAGCGACTCGTCAACCCGCAGCTTAGCGGCCTGCCCGGATTTTTGACCGAAAACGGCGGTCTTCATTCCGGTTTTATGATTACGCAATATGTAGCCGCTTCCATCGTCTCGGAAAACAAAGTGCTGTGCCATCCTGCGTCCGTCGATTCCATCCCGTCCTCGGCAAACCAGGAGGACCACGTCAGCATGGGGACAACCGCCGCCCGCAAGCTGCGCACGGTCATTTCCAACGTGACAAAGGTGCTCGCCATCGAATATTTGGCGGCAGCACAGGCGATCGACTTCGGGAATGGAGAGCTGGGCGCAGGCACGAAAAAAGCTTACGAAGAGCTGCGCCGCGTCATTCCCCGTCTGCACGAGGACCGGGAAATGCACCCCGACCTGGTGAAAGCAGAGGAACTGATTCAAAAAGGAGCGCTTGTCATTCTCTAGTAGTGATCCGCGCTGGGAATGCCCTCCCTTCTCTGCTATGATGAAAGCGAAGGCGGCACGACCGCACGACCATTCGATTCGCTGTAGAGCATGGAGGGCTGCCTGATGAAGCCAGCATCTGAGCCGCTGCAACACCCTGACTATCTTTTGTTGTTCGACGGTGTTTGCCATTTGTGCAACAGCGCCGTTCAATTCATCCTCAAGCGCGATCCTTCCGGCAGCATTCACTTCGCTTCTTTGCAGTCGGAAAAAGCGCAGCAAATTTTGTCCCGCTATTCGTATGCCGAAAGCGGGCTGTCATCTGTCGTCCTGATTGCCCATGGACGCTTATACACCAAGTCAGACGCGATTTTGCGAGTGGCGCGCAAGCTGTCCGGGGCCTGGCCGCTGTGCTACTACCTCGGCCGTCTGTTCCCCCGTCCCGTCCGCGATTTCACCTACGATTGGGTGGCCAAAAACCGTTACCGCTGGTTTGGCAAACAGGAACAGTGCATGCTGCCTACTCCCGAGATCAAGGCTCGCTTTCTGGACTGACTGATCGGTTAGAAAACTTGGCTGCGCCAAACCCTTGGCGACGCCTTTGTGGCACTTATGTACAAAAAAAAGAGGAGCCGTCGCGATCTGTCGGCTCCTCTTTTCGCTATTTGACCCGCGCTTGCGGGTGATCGTCGCTTGCGAAGGCAGCGGCTTTGGCGTTTGCCTCCACCTGTGCCGGGCTTTTGCTGCCCGGGATGACCGTCGTGACGGCCGGGTGCTTCAGGCACCACGCCAGCGCCCACTGCGCCATGTCCACGCCCTCCGGCACTTCGCTTTCCTTGATTTTGGCAACCTCTTCGAGCAGGCGGGCGACGTGCTGCGGATCGTGGCGGTGGCGCACATCGTTTCCGGCGAACACGGCTCCTGGCTTGTATTTTCCGCTCAAATAACCGCTCGCCAGCGGCACGCGTGCGAGCACGCCCAAATCCTGCTCCGCGCACGACGCAAACACCGCTTCCTCCGGCTTGCGATCCAGCCGGTTGTAGACGACCTGGATCGTCTGCGCGTTGACGCGGGAAGCTCCGCCCACCTGATGCATGTTGTCGTTTTTGGCAATCGACAAGCCCAGATGGCGAATCTTCCCTGCCTGCACCTGCTTGTCCAGATACGTCCACAGCTCGTCGTTGTCAAACGCTTCGTCTGGCCCGGAATGGAACTGGTACAGGTCGATGTAGTCGGTCTGCAAAGCCCGCAGCGATTTTTCCAGTTGCTCCTGCACAGCGGCAGCCCCGTACTCGTTCGTCCGCGAAAACTTGTCGTGGAAATGGTGGCCGAACTTCGTCGCGATGATCCAATCGGCGCGGCGGCTCTTTTTCAAATAGCCTCCGATCAGCTTCTCGGACAGATGATCGCCGTAGCACTCTGCGGTGTCGATCAGGTTGATCCCCAGCTCGTGCGCCTTGTCCAGAATCTGGTCGACTTCTTGCTGCGAAAAGTCTTGCCCCCACTCTCCGCCAAATTGCCACGTCCCTACGCCAATGACCGAAACAGTCAGTTCCGTTTTCCCTAATCTGCGGTACTTCATTGTCGATTCCTCCTCGCGCCTCTATGTAGAAAAGGCCCTGAGCGAACTGTCGCTCAGGGTGAAACCAAACGAACATCAGATTGTTTTTTCGATGTTTAACTGGCTGACAAACGCTTGCAGGCTGTCTTTCCGTTCCTTGCGCATTTTTTTGCGCTCCTCGGCAGTAGCCATCAACCTTTTCTCTTCCTCGGTTTCCGGAACGATGGCCGGAACCTCGGTAGGATTGCCCGCTTCATCGAGCGCGACAAAAGTCAAAAACGAAGTGGCAGTCAGGACTCGTTCCCCTGTTTGCAGGTTTTCCGAGACGATTTTCACAAAGACCTCCATGGACGTGCGCCCTGTCGAGGAGACAAACGCTTCCAGGCAGATCGAATGCCCCATTTTTACGGGTGCCAAAAAATCGATGGAGTCTATGGAAGCAGTCACGACCGGGCGGCGCGAATGCCGCATGGCAGCGATTGCCGCTACCTCATCTATATAGGCCATCATCGTCCCGCCGAAGATGGTCCCGTGGTAATTCGTATCGGACGGTTGAACCAAGGATGCCTGGATCGTGCGGGATTCTTGTGTAGTCTTGACGTTCATCACTGTTGCTCCTTTGTCAATCATGTTCATGCTCCCCCATCATATCACAAGGCATCCGCTGTTCCAATTACATACTGACAGTTGTCATATGGCTGCGCTCGCGCAGGCGCTCCAGCACGGTATCCGCCTCCTCCTGCAAAAAATAGCGCAGCATCGGCACGTTCCATTCGTAGGCGGGGCGGTAGCCATCGAGCGCGAACCAGTTTTCGTCGATGTGCGCAGCCAGCTTCCTGCGCTCCCGGTTCGCGCAGTAAAACTGCTCCAAATAGTCCGTTCCCCAGCGGGAAAAGGACGACGTCTCTTTGGTCACGGCAGTCAACAAAATTTCCTGGCCCGTATCAATCAAATCCAGCGGGTACAACTGGCAACTGAACGGCTTGAGCGGCAGGACATCGTGCCCTGCCTCTTCCGCGTAGGCGTGGATCGCACAGCCGAAGCGGCCGTTGTTTTCCTGATAAAACAGACAGTTGCCATGCCGCATACGAATCGTGCCTGGCAACTGTCCCCGGTCCCACACGCCGTAGCGCTCCCAGTTTTCCCGCTCACCTGCTGTCTGCAAACGGGCAGCGATCGCCGGAACCTGTTTTTCCAGCAGCGGGATTTGCCATTCCTCGACGGCGTATGGCTGGCCGCCTTCGCAGCAAGTCTCGCGGTGAACCGCCCGGCAATTCCAGCAGTCCAGGTGAAACAAAGCGAGCAGAGCGGGTACGTCCACCATGTACCGCCCTGCCTTTATCATCGCATGCCTGTTTTTTTTCATGTACTTTTCGCAACTGTACACTTCTTTTTCACTCATCGGATCGGGTGTTCCGACGTAGCGATAGGATGGCTTCCTGTTCATTTTTCCAGGACGATCTCCGCTTCCGTACCGAAAATGTTCAGTTTTCCGTCTGCATAGGTGGCGAGATCCACTTCTTCTCCGGGAATTTCCATCAAAATTTCCACGCTTTCCTCGTCCGCTGCCACAAACAGCAGCAACAGGTCTTTTTCGTCAAATTCGTTGTCGGTGAGCTTCACTTCTGTCAGTTGTCCCTGAAACTGCGCGACTTCTTCATCGTCTTCGCTTTCCGTGTCCCATTGCGTAAAAGTGACAGACAGCGTTTGCTTGGCAAACTCGTCCGCAAGCAGGCGCAAAAGCTGTTCGTGCTGTTGAATTTCCATTGTCAATCCCTCCGAAAAAATATCATTACTGCCCATCATAGCAAAGTGCAGCGGAAAAGCCAAAAGAAAAACCGCTTCCCAAACCGAAGCGGCTGTTTCCTGACGCTAGCTTACTTTGCTGATCGTCTGGGCGAGGGCAAAATCTTTGCCCGTCAGCCCTTTTGCCTCGCGGGTCGCGAGCGTAAACGTCACAGTTCCGCCAGACAGGTGAATCTCGACATGCTGACTGTCATGCTCAAGCATTTCCGCCACACGGTTTACAAAGCTCACAGCCGTGGCAAAGTCTCTACAGTGATATGTGCGAGACAGCGCCATCCTGTCTTCTACCAGCTTCCAGCCCGGAACCTTGCTCAAATACAGTTTGACCTGTTCCAAAGACAGCTTGCTCACTCACATCGCCCCCCTTTTGTCCGATGAATCGGTGGTAACACCATCATATTCAGCAGACAGAAAGGTTAGTCACGCTTATCCGCGCTACCTATTGCTTGATCGCGTAAAAAATCATGCGCGGCGATTGACTGGCTATATACGGTTCAAATTGGTAATTGCCGAATACCTGAATTTGTCCGAATCCGGCCAGCTCCAGCATGGCCGTCATCTGTTCCACGGAGAAAAGCCGAACCTGCTCCAAGTACTCCCTCGGCTGCGCGGCGGGATCGTCTCGAATCAAAATCCGCTTTTTTACCGCCTCGTCCTCGATCCAGCGCTTCTCCTCGATCAGCATCCCGCTGACCTCTTTGGTGGAGTGCGGGACAAGATGCTGCTTCACGTAGGCGGGGTTCAAATAGTCGATGACGACTTCCCCGTTCACCTTCAATGCCTGCGCCATATTGCGGACGACCTGCGCGTTTTCCTCATCGGACGAAAAATAGCCAAAGCTGGTGAACAGGTTGACTACGATGTCAAATTCGTCCCGATACGGAATATGGCGCATGTCGCAGCGAGCGAAGCTGAGCTGTGGATAGGTGTTCTGCTCTTCCGCAAGCTGCAGCAGCACGGGGGACAGGTCGACACCTACGACTTCGTATCCTCTGCGAGCCAGCGCACGCGAATGCCGCCCGCTCCCACAGCAAAGATCAAGTACGCGCCCCGTGCTCTTTATCGGCAATCGCTCGAGCAGATTGGCGATCTCGCTGTCGGCCGCCGAATCGTCCCGATGCCGATACACAAGTACGTAATCTTCGCGAAAGCTGCGTTCAAACCATTCTTCTGCCATTCCCTAGCTCCTTTAATTCCAAGATGCTCTCATTATACCACAGCGGGGTTTATCCGCAGCCGATTTCCCCCCGCCGAAGTGCACGGAAAACCGCAGGAAGCCTGACCAAAAGCACACTCGCGAAGAAACGACGACAGCGATGCGCTGAGGCTCGAAGACTATCCCGTCCGGTGAATGGCAAACACAGTCCGAAAACAAAAACCCCCTGTCTTTCCTGCTGGCGGCAAGCCTTGCCATACAGTAGGAGGACAGGGGGTTTTGGGGCTGGCTACGGCAGGCGCGCAGCTCGTCCCAGGCGAATTTTTTCCGCCGCACGGGCAATGATGCTCTCCACGGAGGCCGGGTCGTCCACGACGTCGTACTCGTTGATGTTCACCCGCAGAACAGGACAGGAGGTAAACGAGTGAATCCAGCTATCATAGCGGTTGAACAAATCGCGCCAGTAGTCGATCGGGGTCTGCTGCTCCATCGGGCGTCCCCGCTCCTGGACGCGCCCGATAATGTCATCGAAGCTGCCTTCCAGGTAGATCAAAATATCGGGATGCGGGAAGTACGGCGTCATGACCATCGCTTCGAACAGCTCTGTGTACGTGCGGTAGTCTTCTTCCGTCATGTTGCCCTGCTCGTACAGCATGCGGGCGAAAATGCCGGTATCCTCGTAAATCGAGCGATCCTGGACGAAGCCGCCGCCGTAGTCGAACATCCGCTTCTGCTCCTTGAAGCGCTCGGCCAGGAAAAAGATTTGCAGGTGAAAGCCCCAGCGGGACAAATCGTTGTAATAACGGCCAAGGTAAGGGTTGTTGTCCACTTTTTCCACGGACACGCGAAAACCGAGCTGATCGGCCAGGGCGTGTGTGAACGTCGATTTGCCGACGCCTACCGTTCCGCCGATGGTGATGACCGCATTGCTCGGAATGCCGTATTTTTCACGAAGATGGCTGTTTTGAAACCTAGACATGTACGCAACTCCTTATTGAAATACTTGCCAATCACACGGCATCGTTATGCCTGTTGCCCCCGCAGCTCCTGAATGCGCGGCAGGATGAGATCGAGCATATACTGCCGATCCTCTGGCCGATGGACGAAATCCAGCTCGTCACAGTTGAATTTGATGACAGGCGTATCCGGGTGGTGCTTTTCAAACTCGTCCATAAATTCGTTGTAATCGGCGATCAGATTTTCCATATAGCCCACATCCATCGTCCGCTCCACCTCGCGATCGCGCATGGCGATCCGCTTCATGACCGTGTCGATGGACGCCGTCAAGTAAATGACCAGATGGGCCTGCGGCAAATCTTCTGTCAGGATATCATAAATTTTGAGATACTTCGGGAGATTGTTGTCGGACAGCGTTCGTTTGGCAAAAATCGTATTTTTAAAAATATTGTAATCGGATACGACAGAAATGCCCTGGTTGAGATAGTGGGCGTGAATATCCTGCAACTGCTTGTAGCGGTTGCACAGGAAAAACATCTCTAGCTGAAAGCTCCACTCCGCGATGTTCTCGTAAAACTTTCCTAGAAACGGATTTTCATAAACAATTTCTTCCAATAATTGCAATTCGCAAGTGCGGTGCAGTTCCCGCGCCAACGAGGTTTTTCCAATACCGATCGGTCCCTCGACAGTTATTAATATGGACTTCATATACGCCTCTGTTCCTTTCGCCAAAATGAGAGCACTCCATATTTTAGCACGCGTACTTCCATTTGTCGAAACCATTCCTTTTCTGTCGCATGCCGCTTTTTTCCAATAAAAAAAACTGCTCCTGACGATCAGAGCAGTCGGTCGGACAAACGCTTTTGCGCTACGTAAAATACTCGATTTTGGCCTTGGGAAACAGTCTCGCAATCTCCCTCTCCAAATGCGCCTGCAAGGCTTTGGCCTGCACGTCCGGGTAGACGTACTTGCCTTTGCCGTACTTGCCCCATTTGTATTTGCGCTCCTCCTCGTTCATCGCCAGCTTGGTTTTCGGATAGCGCTGCAAAATCAAGTTTTTGGCAATTTTGGTGAAGCGGTGCTGGATCAGCTCAAAAGTCAGGTCGGCCAGCGCTTCCGGGACGAGCTGGTTTCGCAGCCGTTCCAGCAAGTCGGTGTAGCCTTCCTCCCATCCGTCAAACCAGTATAAGGGGGCCAAAATGAAGCCGAGCGGATAGCCTGCTTTTGCCACTTTGCCCGCCGCTTCAATTCTTTGCGCAAAGCTGGAAGTGCCCGGCTCGAAGTTTTTGATGACGTAATCGGCATTCATGCTGAAGCGAAAACGGGTATGCTTGTTATGTTTCGCATCGAGCAACGAATCGACGTGGTGAAACTTGGTAACGAACCGCAGACGGCCATACTCCTGTTCCCCCATAAATTCGATCGCTCGCTTGAGGTTGCCTGTCAAATGCTCGATGCTGACCGGATCGGACGTACAGGCTGCCTCGAATCGGGTAATCTCTCCCGGCCGTTCCTCGATGTATGTTTTCGCCTGGGCCAAAATTTCATCGGTATTGACGTAGACGCGAACGTACGGCTTGGACCCGATGTTCGTATTCAAATAGCAGTAGTGGCAATGCGCCGCGCAGCCTGTAGCCAGCGGAATCGCGTATTCGGCAGACGGCTTGGAGGTTTCGAACTTCAACGTTTTGCGCACCCCAATGACCAATGTTCGCTTGGCATTGCGGTACTTTTCCACCTCTGTCTCGCCGGGAATGCCGCGCACCTGATTGTGGCTGGTTGTCATTTGCAGCGGGATGCCTTCCGCTTGCAAACGCTGGTACAGCTCCTGGCCGAGCGGATAGTTCAGTGCGTTTGGCTCGACGAAAACGTAGTCGGGCACAAACAGGCCAGCTTTTTTCTGCCCTGTTTTCGCGGGTGCTTCCAGCAGTGTCGTCACCATAAGCGCAAGATCCCTCCCAGTGTGTAGTATGGCCTGCACAGTCGGACAAGCTTTCGAGGAGATCACTGGCTGCTCACGCTCTACAGCGTGCTTTTGAACTCGCGCAGCCACTGTCGCGCTTCCGCCGCCTGGCTGGACGGCACCTGCAGCGTGTACACATACCCGCCTTTTTTCGTTTCTCTGGACAACAGCCTGACCCGGATTCCTTTTATCTCCAAATATCGCCGGCACTCGCTCGCCACTCTAGGAAGCCCGTACGATTCATGAATCGTTACCCATTTGGTCCACATGCCTTCCCCCACCCTCATTGCTTCTTCCTTTACTGTAAGCAACAAGCAGGCAGTTGGTTCAAAAAAGACGCAGCGATTGCCGATTTTCCCAAAACTGTTTTCGCCTTTGCGCAGTCTAATACGTGTAGGAGGGGGAAAATGTGAATCTGGAACAACTTGTCTCGCAAGCCAGGCAAGGAGACGACGAAGCTTTTTACCAGTTGATTTGCCAGCAGCAACAGCAGCTGTACAGCGTGGCTTACGCCTTTTTGCGCAACGAACTGGACGCGCTGGAGGCGATACAGGAAGCGACCTGCCGTTCCTATCTCCGCTTGTCTCGCCTGAAGCAGCCCGCGCATTTTCGCACCTGGCTGACACGCATTCTCATCCACGTATGTCTGGACGAGCTGAAACGAAAAAAACGGTTTGCCCCCGACTTTCCCGATGGCGACGGTCTGGCGGACCCGGATCGCAAGCAGTGGGAGCACACGGCGGACAAACTCGTTATCGAGGAAGCGCTGGCCAAGCTTACGCCTGCTTACCGCAGCATCATCATCCTGAAATATTTTGAAGATCTGACCATTCGCGAAATTGCGTTACGGCTCGGCCATCCGGAAGGAACGATCAAGACCTGGCTGCACAAGGCGTTGGCTACATTGCGAAAAGAACTCGGGAAAGGCTGGTGAATGTATATGGATATCGAAAAAACAGAGGGTCAGACCGACGCGCACGTACCGCCGCACATCGAGCACTACATTCGCTCTGGCATCGCCCAGGCCAAAAGCCTTCAACGCAGACGCCGCCGCAGCCGTCTGGTTCGCCTCTGCTCGGGAATTGCGACAGGGTGTCTGCTCCTGGCCTTTGTGTTCTCGGTGCGCCTCTCCCCGGCGGTTGCCGCTTATGTCAGCCACATTCCCGGGATGGAAAAGTTCGTCGAGCTGATTCGCGATGACAAAGGGTTGCAGCTGGCTGCCGAGCACGAGATGGTCCAGGACATCGGCACAGGCGGCTCGCTTGCAGGCATCACGTTCACGATCGACCAGGTGCTGACCGATCAGAAGCGGATGCTGCTGTTTTACACCTTGAAGCACGAACGTAGCGGCCAAAAGGTCGGGATGCGCAAGCTGGAGCTGTTTGACGCCTCCGGCAAGGAGTGGGAGCACGGAGCGAGCTGGTCTAGCATGGACGTGGAAGCGAACGAGGAGCAAAAAAACCGGATTGATATTTTTCTCCCGGAAACAAGCGAAGTACCTGACGCGCTGACAGCCAAAGTGACGCTCGACCTCGACGGCGTAGAGCTGAACCCTCCGCTTGCGATTACGTTTCCGATCGACCATAGCAAATACACGACATTTGAGAAAAAAGTGGTTCCTGTCGGAAAAAAAGTGACGGTGGACGGACAGACGTTTACCATCGAGCAAATGACGGTGTTCCCTACGCAAACAGAAGTCAGCATCCGCTTCGATCCGGGCAACTCCAAACATATTTTCGGCTTTGACGATCTGCGGCTGGTGGATGAAAACGGCCAGACGTACGCTTTCTGGGGAAATGGCGTGCCGACGCGTGACAACGGGGAAAACGGCAAAGTGTACAATCTGGAAAGCATCTATTTTCTGGAGCCGCAAAAGCTGTTTTTGAAAGCAAACGGGATTCGGGCGCTGGACCGCGACAAGCTGCAGGTGGTGATCGACGCGAAGACGCAGACGCTCGCCAAAGCTCCTGATGCCAGGCTCAAGCTGACAGCGCTGCGCCAGGTCGACGATGTGGTCGGCATGGACTGGGAACTGCAAATCGAGGAAGCGGACGCGCATCGCTACGTCTATCTGGGAAGCGACATCACGGACAATCGGGCGAATCAATACGACTACGTCCAGGGAAGCTCTTCTTCGCGCTATCCGGCGAGGCGTCTTCAGACGTACAGCCTGATTTACCAAAGACTGACGAAGAACGGCGCCCCTGATTTCTACACTTTTACCCTCACGGACTATCCCGCTCGTTTGCAAGGCGGGTTTACCGTGCAAGTCAAATAGCAAAATGGCCTCGCAGAGAATTTGCTCTCCGCGAGGCCATTTTGTTGTCGCTCCCCTTCGCTTTACTCCACAACCGCCCAGTGATTGGTCGGACCGTGGCCGCCGCCCAATTGCGGAGCGGTCCTGATCGCTTCGAAAATAAAGCGGTTCGCTTTTTCAACCGCAGCCACGAGCGGCGTATGTTTCGCCAGCTCTGCCGTCAACGCAGCGGAAAACGTGCAGCCCGTTCCGTGCGTATGCCGGGTATGGATGCGCTCATGCGACAACTCGAAAAAGTCGCGGCCGTCAAACAAAATGTCGACGACGGTATCACCGTCGAGGTGGCCGCCCTTCATCAAGACGTTGCGCGCTCCGAGCGCATGAATCGCGCGGGCGCCTTCGCGCATATCGTCCGGGGTGCGAATCGTCATACCTGTCAGGCACTCGGCCTCCGGCAAATTCGGCGTCACGACTTCCGCGAGCGGCAGCAACTCTGTTTTCAGCGCGTCAATCGCTTCGTCCAGGAGCAGCTTGGCCCCGCCCTTGGCGATCATCACCGGGTCTACGACCAGCTTTTGCAGACTCGCGGCGCGCACCTCTGCCGCCACTGCGCGGATGATGTCCGCATCAAACAGCATTCCCGTCTTCGCCGCATCCGCTCCCAGGTCGCGCAACACTTCGCGCATCTGCTGGGCCACCGCCTCTGTCGGCAGCGGATACACCCCGGCCACGCCCAACGTATTTTGCGCCGTAATCGCCGTAATCGCGCTCATTCCGTAAACGCCGAGTTGGTGAAACGTCTTCAAATCGGCCTGGATGCCCGCTCCGCCCCCGCTGTCTGATCCTGCTATCGTCAATGCTCTCGCGATTGTATGCATGAATCTCCCTCCTGCTTTCGCCACCTTTTCTCCTACGAGTATATCATCCGCTTGTCCCATTCGGTATACTTAGGAGTGATGACCAACCGCAAAGAAGGGATTTGTTATGTCGTATCGCTTGTTTTACTGGCTGACCGTGCTCATTCCCACGATCATTATCGGGGGCTTCGAATTTGTTCGGCACGATTTTTTGCTGCCTTATATGTCCATGGAAACGGGCAACGTATATATTACTTTGCTGACGCTCTTGTTGTCTTATTTGTTCGCCACCTGGATGTTTCGCACGATCAAGCAGATGAACGCGCGGATCGTCGAGGAGCAAGCCAGGAGGGCCGTGTACGAGGAGCGCGAGCGTTTGGCCCGGGAGTTGCACGACGGCATCGCGCAATCTTTGTTTTTTCTCAATGTCAAGCTGAAGCAGGGGCATTTGGATGACGCCAGAGTAGCGGTTTCGGCCATCGACAACCACGTGCGCCAGGCGATTTTCAACCTGCGCTCGTTGCCGGAGGAAGGCAGCTTCGACCAGCGGCTGGAAAAATGGCTGACGCAGTGGAGCGCGCTGTCCGGCGTCGATGTCGCAGCGGATTTGCGCGTGAAGGAAAGCTTTTTCACCCCTGCGGAGGAAGTGCAACTGTTCGGAATCATCCAGGAAGCTTTTGCCAACATCCGCAAACATGCGCAGGCCAAGCATTCCTGGATTCGACTGACGACAGGCGAGCCGCGGAGCTGGCAGCTCGTGATCGAGGACGACGGCGTGGGAATTGCCCATACCAAGCCAGACACGAAAAAATACGGCTTGTCGATGATGCGCGAGCGGGCGCGCCAGTTGAACGCCGCAATTGACATTCAAAAACGGGCAGACGGCGGCACCATCATTCGCCTGACAGCCCATCCTGGAGGTTTTTCGCAATGAACGCATACCGTGTGCTGATCGCTGACGACCACCCGATGGCTCGCATGGCGATTCGCTCGCTCTTGGACCCGGACCCTTCGTTTGAAGTGATCGGCGAGGCCGAAAACGGCGAGGAAGCTTTTTTGCTCTGTGGACAGTTGCAGCCCGATCTGGTGCTGATGGACATCAACATGCCGAAATGGAGCGGCCTGGAAGCGACCCGCGAGGTGAAAAAAGCGTACCCGCACATCAAGGTCGTCATCCTGAGCGTCTCGGATGACGTCGCAGACTTGATTACCGCGATTCAATTCGGCGCGCAAGGCTATTTGCTGAAAAACTTGGAGCCAGACGACTGGATCAACTACTTGCACGCGTTGCTTGGCGAAGACAGCGAGCTGACGCGGGAAATGGCAACCCGGCTGATGTACCGGTTCAGGCAGGAGGAGCACGTGGACGATCTGGTGCCGGATGTGCTGACGCCGCGCGAACGGGAAATCGTCATGTACGTCGGAGCCGGAAAGACGAACAGGGAAATCAGCGAAGCGTTGATTATCGCGGAAAACACGGTGAAAAACCACCTGAAAAACATCCTGGAAAAGCTGCAATTGGCCAATCGCGTGCAGCTCGCCGCCTACGCGGTGCGCCACCATCTGATTATGAAAAAGTAAGCTCCCAACCGAAAACAGTTGCTTTCCGCGCCAACCACTGTCATCCTTAGAAGGACCCGTTTTTACGATACCAGACATGAAGAATGGCAGGTGAACCACATGCTCGAAGTCAAGACCTCCAAGCTGAGCAACGGAGAATTAAACAGAGGCGTTTTCGCCATGCGCGACTTTGCAAAAGGCGAATTGCTCCATGAAGCTCCGGTTCTTCCTTATCTGAACGAGGAACACGAGCACATTGAAAAAACGCTTTTGGCGGACTACGCCTTTGAATACGGTGCCAACCATACCGCGTTTTTGCTCGGCTACGGCATGCTATTCAACCATTCCTACACGCCAAACGCCACGTACAGCATCAATTTTGACAACCACACGTTCGATTTCTACGCCTATCGCGACATTCAGGCGGGCGAAGAGATTTTGATTAACTACAACGGCGATGAGGATTGCGACGATCCGCTCTGGTTTTACGAAGAAGAGCAGTCCGGCAATAAAAAGGAATAGGCAAGCGCGATCAACAGGCAGGGGAGCTTTTCCCTTGCCTTTTTGTTTTTTAGCCCGTGTTGGCAGCCAGCGCCGCCTCCAGCAGCTTCAGTTCGTATTCGTCGCGTTCCGGCGCAAGCGCCGAGCAGCGCATGTCAATCCTGGCCCCGTACCGCACCGGGTCGATATCCTCTCCGCCCGCCAGCACAATGCCATCGACCGCCGCTACAAGCTCTTGGCAAGCATCGAGATCCCCGACAGGAATCCCGAGCGGAATCGCTCCTGCTTTTCGCACGGCATCCAAATAGTCGTGCCCGATGACGCTAAAGCCTTGTCCGGCCAATCCCCGCAGCTTCCCGCCGAAGCCTTCATGCGGGTTATCAAAAGCTCAGCAGTCTCGCTCTGTTCTGCACAAAAAAATGACTCCGCCAGACGTAACTGGCGAAGCCAATGGGTGAGCACGATTTTTATGGAGTGATATCTGCCGCCTCGTAGCTGTAGTACACATACGGATCTTTCGGTGCCTTGACCGCCTGGATTTTCGCATCTTTCAGCACGAGCATGTCATAGCCGTCGACCTGGCGCAGTTCCAGCTTGCCCTGCACCTTGACCCAACTGTCTTTCGCCCATTTGCCTGCGTCCTCGCTCTCCACGAGAATGCCGAAGACGCTGGCATCCGCCGTGCAGCACGTCACCGAAAAACGCGCCACGACGAATTGCTTGTCGCCAAGTCCAGGCTCCCTGTAGACAAAGCCGAGCGTTTCGAGCTGTTTTCCCGCGAAGTCTTTCGCGTACAGCTCCAGCGTGGTGAGGCCGTCCAAAAAGATTTTGTCATGAAGCGAGATCACGGGCTGCCTGTACATGGAGGCGGCGATGTCGGTGTAAAAATCGCCGAAGCCCCCGCCCGAAAAGTATCGCTTCAGCTCCTCGTCCGTCATGGACGGACTGGCACCAGAAGCAGCCTGTGCTGTGCCACTTGCTGTCGGGTTCGCAGCCGTTGCGTCTGCGGGCACTGCTTGCTCTATCGCTTGCGGCTGCGCGGATTGCTGTGGCGTCTGTTGCTGATCGCCCTTCTGGCCTTCGCCTGTTGTTTCCACCACGACTGGCGCATTTGCCTGCTGTGATGGCGATGCGTCCTCGCCTGTCTGCTCTGGCGGTGCAGCCTGGCCGCCCTGCTCCCTGGACGGCTGGGACGTTGCTTCTGGTTGCCCAGCTCCTGTCGCCACTGCCGCCAATTTTCTGGCGTCGCTGCTGAGCAGAGTAACCCCGCGGTTTTCCGCTACGGCGCTCCCCAATATTTTATCCGGCATGAAAAAGCCCATGAAGATCGGCAGCAAAAACAGGCTGTAGATGACAAGCGAGCCCCAGCGCGTGCGCGGCACCTGGTGCGCTTCCTCGCAGTCGCACTCGTACGCCCGGTTTTTGCTGAACAACTGGCGCACGCTCACAATGGTCAAAATGACGAGAATGCCTAGCGTGACGTAGCTGAGCATGTGCAGCTTCGGCGCGAGGTAATGCCCCAGCTTTTCCGTCCAGATCAGGTAGGACAACAGCGCGGCGAACCCTGCCAAAATCAGGCTGCGCATCAAATAGTGTCTGGTCCAGTTCGTCTGTTCCATTTCTTTCCTCCCCCTAGATCGGCATCAGCATCGTAACGGCCAACACCAGTATTGTAATGGCGACGACGAGCTTAACGACAAATCCGAAGCGGAACGTGCCGAGCAGCATCAGCGTCGTTTTGAAATCAAGCATCGGTCCAAAGACGAGAAAAGCGAGCAGCGAGCTGCTTTGAAACGTGCCCGAAAACGATGCGGCAATAAAGGCATCCGCCTCCGAGCAAAGCGAAAACAAGTAAGCCATGCCCATCATGACCAGATGGGACGTAATCGGCGTTTGCCCGATCTCCACCAAAATGTCGCGGCTCATGAACACTTGCAGGATGCTGCTGACCAACGCCCCGAACAGCAAAAATTTGCCCATGTCGAAAAATTCGTCAACGGCATGCGCAAAAGTTGCCGACAGCTTGCCCCGCATCGCTTCGCTATGGGCGGCTTCGTGGCGAATTTGCGCCTCTGTCCCGAGCCGCAGCGGGTTCTTTTTCACAAACAGCCAGACCAACAAGCCGACGGCCAGCGCGACGAGAAAACCGGCGACTCCCCGGTACAGCGCCATATCCGGCTGCCGCGCGAAGGCGATGTACGTCGAGGAGAGCACGACCGGATTGACAATCGGTCCGGCGAGTAAAAACACGACGCCGACGGATACGGGCATCCCTTTTTGAATCAGGCGGCGGACAACCGGGACGATCGCACACTCGCACACCGGAAACAAAAAGCCGAGCAGCCCGGCAATCGGTAACGCGACGAGCGGATGTTTTGGCATCCAGCGCCTAACCTGCTCTTCCGAGACAAACGTCTGAATGAAGGCGGAAAAAAACACGCCCAGCAGCACAAACGGGATGGCCTCCAGCAAAATGCTGAGAAAAAACGTTTTGACATCGAGCCAACGCGGCGACCATTCTATGCGAAAGCCGGAAAACCAGCTATTCTGGCTGCCAGTGGTAAGCCAGACTACACACAATCCAAGAAGGACGGCCCCTATAATCTCTATGAGGAAATGACGAATTTTAGCAATCACGTAAGCTGTCCACTCCTTTTAGCAAATCGTCATCATTCCTAATTAGATACTCCTTGCGCACTTTCCTCCTGGTTCCCGTCTTTTTTTCCGTCCCTTTCCGTTTTATAATGGATAAAACCGACTGTGCGGGGGGAAGAACATGGAGCTGGAATTTCAGCGTGCTGCTGAAGAAGGAGACGTTTGCGAGATCCAAACGGTCGATGAAGCGAAGGTAAACAGGCTGCGGCCGAAGATGAGCGAAACAGAAGGCGTCGCCCCTTTGTTCAAGGCGCTGGCGGACGACACGCGCGCGAAAATCATTTACGCCCTGGCGCTGGAGGGCGAGCTGTGCGTGTGCGATGTCGCGGCCACGATCAACAGCTCGATTGCCAACACCTCCCACCATCTGCGCTTGCTGCGCAACATGGGGCTTGCCCGGCACCGCAAGGACGGAAAGCTCGTCTACTACGCCCTGGACGACGACCATGTTCGCCATCTGATTATGTGCGGGATCGAGCATGCGGCCGAATTGAAGCAATCGAAAAAGACAGCTCGTTCTTGAGCAGTTCCATTGTGGCTCGTCACATTTGTGGCGGCTTTTTTTATTGTTTTTACCTAACATTCAAATGATTGTTTGAATATAATAATGAATGTGGTATGATTTAGGTAAATTCCCGGCCGAAAGAAGGGGTCTCCCATGCACGACTATGAAGTCATCATCATTGGCGGCGGCCAGTCCGGCCTTGCGCTGGGCCATTTTTTGCAGCAGCGGCAGGTACGCTTCGTCATTCTGGACCAAAACGGACGCGTCGGGGACAGTTGGCGCAAGCGTTACGACTCCCTCGTGCTGTTTACCTCGCGCAAGCACAATGCCCTCCCCGGCCTGGCCTTTCCCGGAGAGCCGCATACCGTTCCGACGAAAGACGAAGCCGCGGACTATCTGGAGCTGTACGCCAGTCATTTTCAATTGCCCGTCCGTTTGAATACGGCGGTCGTCTCCGTCGAGCGCACGGCATCGGGCTTTCTCGTGCAGACAGGGCACGAAGCGCTGCGAGCGAAAAACGTCGTCGTCGCAACAGGCCCGTTTCAATCGCCTTACATCCCGCCGTTTGCCGGGCAGTTGGCCCCCAATGCCGTCTCGCTCCATACGGCGCACTACCGAAACGAGAGCCAGCTCCCCGCCGGGCCCGTCCTCGTCGTCGGCTCAGGCAATTCGGGCGCGCAAATCGCCGTGGAGCTGGCCATGCACCGCCCCGTCATTTTTTCCAGCGGACAGCCGCGCGTTCATCTGCCTTTGTACGTTTTGGGCAAAACTATTTTTGACTACATGCAGTTGTTTGGCTTGCTGGACGCCCCGCGCTCGTCGTGGGTCGGAAAGCAACTGATGAAACGACCTGATCCGATTTTTGGCTACCAAAAACAGATGAAAGCTCTGGCAAAAACTGGAGCCATGCGCATCGCGGCCAGAACCGTTCGCCTTGCGGACAAAACCGCCTTTTTCGTAGACGGCGGGCAGGCGAGCTTCCAGAGCGTTTTATGGGCGACCGGATTTCGCCCCGACTACGGCTGGCTGTCCATGGCAGACGTACTCGACCCAAGCGGCTGGCCGCGGCATGATCGCGGTGTCACAGCCGTGCCGGGACTGTTTTTTCTCGGGCTTCCCTGGCAGCATACACGCGCCTCCGCGCTCATGGGCGGCGTGGGAAAAGACGCTTTCTTTCTTGCTGAACAACTCGTCCGCTAAAGCGACCCAATAGAGGAGGGCAACACTATGGGATTCCACCATCACGACCACGGAGATGGACACGACCATCATCACCATGGAAAAGGAGCGAGCAAAAAAGCGCTGTTCACTTCTTTTCTCATCATCACGGTGTTTTTGATCGTCGAGACGATCGGCGGCTTTTTGACCAACAGTCTTGCGCTTTTATCCGATGCCGGCCACATGCTGAGCGATGCCCTGGCGCTTCTGCTCAGCCTCGTTGCCTTGCACTTTGCCGCGCGTCCCCCTTCGGCCAAAAAAACGTTCGGGATGCAGCGTTTTGAAATTCTCGCTGCCTTGACAAACGGCTTCACGCTCGTGCTGATTTCCTTGTTCATTTTCTGGGAAGGCTTCCAGCGCCTGCTCCAGCCTCCCGAGGTGGCCAGCGGAAAAATGATCGTCATTGCCGCCATCGGTTTGCTCGCCAATATCGCCGCTGCCTTCGTCCTCATGCGCGGCGATTACAAGGACAACGTGAACGTGCGCAGCGCCTACCTGCACGTTCTGGGCGACATGCTCGGCTCTGTCGGCGCCATTCTCGGCGGTATCCTGATGCTCGCTTTCGGCTGGTACATCGCCGACCCGCTCATCAGCATTATCGTCGCCTTCCTGATCTTGCTCAGCGCCTGGCGCGTCACCAAGGAATCGGTCAACATCTTGCTGGAAGGAGCGCCCTCCCGCCTCGACACGACAAAGGTGGAAGCGCGCCTGGGCCAGCTCGACGGCGTGCGCAAGGTGCACGATCTGCACATCTGGACGGTCACTTCCGGCTTTGACTCGCTGACGTGCCACCTCATCGTCGAGGACGGCTTGCCGAGCTACCCTGTCCTGGATGCGGCGCTGGAGCTTTTGCAAAAAGAATTTGGCATCACGCACGCGACGATCCAGATTGAGAACTCTTCAATCTCGCACGGCAAGCTGCATTGTCAGGGAGGGGCGCGGGGGCATGTGCATGAGCACGGACACTCCCGCTGAACACGCGAACTCACACGTTCACGCACACCGCCATAACCACGAACGTCCCATCTCCAAGCCCCGCCCCACTGAGCAAAAAAAGAACCATCTCCCTTACCAAGAGAGATGGTTCTTCGTCTGTTCGCCTAGTCTTCCATCGTGGACAGGTCGCCTGTCGGCAGGCCCAGCTCCCACGCCTTGAGGACGCGGCGCATGATTTTTCCGGAGCGCGTTTTTGGCAGCTTGTCGCGGAACTCGATTTCGCGCGGTGCGGCGTGGGCTGCCAGCCCCTCCTTCACGAACTTGCGGATGTCGTCCATCAACGCTTCGCTCGGCTCGTAGCCCGCGCGCAGCGAGATGAACGCCTTGATAATTTCGCCCCGCAGCGGATCGGGCTTGCCGATTACCCCTGCTTCGGCGACTGCCGGATGCTCGACCAGCTTGCTCTCGACCTCGAAAGGACCGACGCGCTCGCCGGACGTGTTGATAACATCGTCAATCCGGCCCTGGAACCAGAAGTAGCCTTCCTCGTCCTTGTAAGCCGAGTCGCCCGACACGTACCAGCCCGGGATGCTGAAATATTCTGCGTATTTCGCCGGGTTGTTCCAGATTTGTCGCATCATCGACGGCCAGCCGACGCGGATCGCAAGGTTGCCCATCCGGTTTGGCGGCAGCTCGTTGCCTTGGTCGTCGATAATCGCCGCGTAGACGCCCGGGACAGGCTTGCCCATCGAGCCTGGCTTGATCGGCATGCTGCGGTAGTTGGAAATCAGTTGGCCGCCAGTCTCTGTCATCCACCAGTTGTCGTGGATGCGGTGGTTGAATACGCGCAGTCCCCAATACACAACCTCCGGATTGAGCGGCTCGCCGACGCTCAGTACATGGCGCAGGCTGGACAGATCGAAGCGCTTCACAACCTCATCGCCTGCGCCCATCAGCATGCGGAACGCGGTAGGCGCGCTGTACCAGACCGTTACTTTATATTTTTCAATCGTTTTATACCAGTCTTCCGGAGTGAATCGTCCGCCGCGAACGACGTTCGTGACGCCGTTCAGCCACGGAGCGAAAATGCCGTACGAAGTGCCTGTCACCCAACCCGGGTCGGCTGTACACCAGTACACATCGTCTTCTTGCAAGTCCAGCACCCATTTTCCTGTCTGGTAGTGCTGAATCATCGCGTTGTGGACGTGCAGCACGCCTTTTGGCTTGCCTGTCGAGCCGGACGTGTAGTGCAAAATCATGCCGTCCTCGCGATCCACCCACTCGATCTCCAGCTCCGAGGATGCTTTTGCCATCGCTTCTTCAAAGCTGACTTGCCCTTCCGCAAGCTCCTCTTTTGCCCCGACAATAATGACGTGCTTGAGGGCTGGCAGCTCGGATACCGGGATGCGCGGCAGCAGCGCAGGAGTCGTCACAATCGCGGTCGCTTCGCTGTTTTCCAGACGGTCGCGCACCGCTGCTTCCATAAATGCCTCGAACAAAGGGCCGACAATCGCACCGACCTTCAGCGTTCCTAAAACGCTTACATAAAGCTCTGGGGTACGCGGCATGAAGACGAACACGCGGTCGCCTTTTGCGATTCCCAGGTCACGCAGTACATTTCCGAATTTATTGGACAGCTCGCTCAGTTGGGCAAAGGTGTAGGCTTCTTCCCGGGTCAAATCGCTGTACAGCAGCGCGACCTTGTCCTTGCGCTCGGTAGAAAGATGGCGATCAATGGCTTCATAAGCCATATTCACTTTTCCCGTCTCATACCAGGAAAATTGCTTTTCGACATCCTTCCAGTCAAAATTGGCGTACGTCTCGTCGTAATTCTCCAGGTTGAATCGGCCTTCTGTCGCCGGAATTTTTTCTACGTTCATGCTCTCACTCTCCTAAACCCCTTAATGGATTCTTCACTACGCAACATTCATAATATTTCTGCACTTTTCGCTAAATTCCTTCTGCCAGAACCTACTTATTCGAAAAGCGCAGAAATCGAGTATAATGACACTACCTTGGGGATAAAGGAGATGGCCGAAGAGATGTTATGGTTTTTACTGATTGTCGCTGTCGCCTTGCTCTTTGTCAAAGCGTATCGCAATACATTCGATGTCCATACCAACTATGTTTCCATTCCGCTGCAACCGTCGCAGCATATAGATGATCGGCAAGACTTCGAACCGCTCTCTGTCTTGCATCTGTCCGATTTGCACATGGAAAATTTGTCGATTGACCCGATGCGGATCGTCCGCGATTTTTCCGGGCAATCGGTCGATTTGATCGCGATTACCGGAGATTTGCTCGATCGCCATAAAAACATTCCGAAAGCAGTCGCCTACGTCGAGCGGCTGATGCAATTGCAGCCTGCGCTCGGTACGTATGTCGTTTTTGGCAACCACGACTACGTTCTCTCGCCGCCAAAGCTGGCGCAACTGAAATCGGAGCTGACGCGGATCGGCTGCCGCGTCCTCATCAACGAACATGTGACGGTCGACCATAAAGGCCAGCCGCTGCACATCATCGGCGTCGACGATTACAGTACGCGCCGCAGCCAACTGGAAAAGTCGTTTCAAGCCGTTCCCGCGACAGGCGTGCGCCTCGTTCTCACGCACGACCCGAATATCGTCTTGCATATGAAAGATTATGCCTACGATTACTTGCTGGCCGGACATTTTCACGGCGGGCAAATTCATTGGCCGCGTCCTTACCACCTCGCCAAAATGGGGAAGTTGCCGCGGCTGAACATGGTCAAAGGGCTGCATGAGATGGACGGACGGCCGTTCTACATTAGTGAGGGCCTGGGGCAAACAGGGCTGAACGTCCGCCTTCGCTCTCGTCCGGAAATGACACTGCACACGCTAGGCAGCGCAAGCCTGCTTGCGGTCCCAGAGGCAACGGCAGCACAGCCTTCCGCTTTGCAGGAAAGCGCCGCCACGCTTGCCCTGGAGTAATGTATAATAGACCTACGCAAGAGTTTGTAACGGAGGTCTTCGCTGTGGAAAAATGGATGAAGGAAGTCGAGCAAATCAGGCAGGTTACGAACTTGCCGATCGTTTGCGTGAAAGTTTGTGAACACGAGATCAGCCAGACTCAGCAAGAATGGGAGCAAAAAGGCTGGGAACTTGTTTCGCTTGCGTCTGAGCACGATGCCGCCTACCTCGTGCTGATTGAAGCGATGCAGTGGCCCGCGTCTTCCCGTTCCTTGCTGAGTCTGTTTTTTTCCCGTCCCGAAGAAAAAGCGCCTCCGACGCTGCACGAGCAGATTGCGGTATGGCTGCAATCCATGGTCACAGGATTGCGCCAGGCTCCCCCTGAACGTCTCGATGCCCGCTGGCCGTGGAAGGAAGAGCGCCTCGTCTTTTTGATCGAGCGCAACCGGACGGAAGGCACAGGCACGTGGGAAGCGTTGCAAAGCTGTTTGCACCCGTTTTTCCGCGAAACGGCTGCCTACGCGCCAAAAGCGTCGAGCCTCGCCTTTTTTGCATTGAGTCATGCTTATTCTGTCCTGCTGCTCCCGATCTCAATCCTGGAGGGCGCAAAGGAGCGGGCTGACTTGCTGGAATGGGCATCCGGCCTGTACGACCTGATCTCGACCGAATGGATGGAGCCTGTGCGCATCATTGTCAGCGCGCCCGTAGCTGCGCCTTCCTCTCTGGAAAAAACGCTCGCCGGGCAACTGCTGTTGTCCCGCGCCTTGCATCAATACCGGGCACAAGTGATGGTCGCGGGCGACTGGATGTATCCGTTGGAGCGCTGGGCTGCTTCTCTGCCTGCGGAAACGGCGAAGTCGATTGCCCGCGAGCTTGCCGCTCTCATGTCTGTGCCGCAAATCAGCAGCGAGCAGCGCGAAACGTTGGAGACGCTGTTCGCGCGGCAGCTCAATGTCAGCGAGACAGCCCGGCAGCTTTTTTTGCACCGCAACACGCTCTTGTACCGGCTGGACAAGCTGACGGAACAGACGGGCCTTGATCCGCGCCAGTTTCCTGACGCCGTTTTGCTCCAGCTCTATTTGCTCTTTCGGCAGCATTAACAAAACATTTTGTACATTTCGCCCATAGTCCAACTGTCTAAAAATTGTTACTCTTGCAAAAAGTCATCCGAGAATTGCTCCCCTATCATTCAAGGAGGTGCCTCTTCCATGGCAAAAGTGACACTGAACCACATATACAAGCGGTACGGCGGAAATGTAACGGCAGTAGATGATTTTCACCTGGAGATTCAGGATCGGGAGTTTCTCGTCCTCGTCGGGCCGTCCGGCTGCGGAAAATCGACGACGCTGCGGATGATTGCCGGGCTGGAGGAAATCTCCGAAGGCGATTTGTACATAGGCGACCGCCGCGTCAACGACGTCGCTCCCAAAGATCGGGACATCGCGATGGTATTCCAGAGCTACGCGCTCTACCCGCACATGAACGTGTATGAAAACATGGCATTCGGTCTGAAGCTGCGCAAGTTTTCCAAAAGCGACATCGACAAGCGGATTCAGGAAGCAGCCCGCATCCTCGACATTTCCCACCTGCTGGACCGCAAGCCAAAGGCGCTTTCCGGCGGCCAGCGGCAGCGTGTCGCGCTCGGACGCGCCATCGTGCGGGAGCCGCAAGTTTTTTTGATGGACGAACCTTTGTCCAACCTCGACGCCAAGCTGCGCGTCCAGATGCGCACAGAAATTTTGAAGCTGCACCAGCGGCTGAACACGACGATCATCTACGTGACCCACGACCAGACGGAAGCGATGACGATGGGCGACCGGATCGTCGTCATGAAGGACGGCCTGATTCAGCAAGTGGCGACGCCGAACGAGATTTACAACCACCCCGTCAACCTGTTTGTGGCGAGCTTCATCGGCTCCCCGGCGATGAACTTCGTCAAAGGGCAGCTTTCGGAACAGGACGGCGCCCTGTACTTCGATGCGGAAAACATCCACGTCCGCTTCCCAGAGGACAAAGCAAGAGTTTTGCGCGACAAAGGCTATGTAAACAAGCCGGCGATCTTCGGCATCCGCCCGGAGGACATTTACAGCGATGCCGCTTTTATGGAGGCCAATCCGTTCGAAAGCTCGCTTGAGGCGCAGATTGAAGTCGTGGAAAACATGGGCTCCGAGCTGTACGTTTACTTCCATAATATCGGCCAGACACAAATGGTCGCCCGCGTGGACTCTCGCGAAGATTTGAAGCCGAAAATGACGGTCAAGCTCGCCATGGATCTTTCCAAATGTCATCTATTTGACAGCGAGACGGAAGTGGCTGTATTCTAATAGCAAAGTGAAAAGGAATGTCTTTTCCGGCATTCCTTTTTCTGTTGTCCTCAACCGTTTTTCGTCCGTGGCGGCTTCTGTACTGCCGCTGCTTTTTTATGGCTACAAATAGAGAAAGAGTGGAGAGAGCAAACATGGCCTACAAAATTGTCTTTTTCGACATCGACGGCACTCTGTTGAACACGGAGCACGCGATTCCGCCAGCAACCGTGGACGCTGTGCGCAAGCTCAAGCAAAACGGCATCCGGGTTGCCATCGCAACTGGCCGCTCGCCGTACCACCTGATGCCGATCGCCCGGCAGCTCGGGATTGATACGTTTGTCGGGTTCAACGGCTCCTACGTCGTGAACGAACAAAAAGTCATTCACCATACTCCATTTGCCACGACGACATTGGCCGAACTGGAGCAGATGGCAAACGGAAACGCGCATCCGATGGTGTTTTTAAGCCATGAAGAGTGCTATGCGAACACATCCGATCACCCGCACGTCCTCGACTCGTTCGACTTTTTGCGCTTGCCCGCTCCGGCCCATCACCATCGCTACTGGGAGGTCGCTCCGATCTATCAGGCGTTTTTGTATTGCACCGCCGAAGAAGAAGCGCTCTATACGGAAGGTTTCGAGCAAGTGTCGTACGTGCGCTGGCACAAGCACGTCCTCGACATTTTGCCAAAAGGCGGCTCGAAAGCGCGCGGCATCGAAGCGATCCTCAAGCACGAGGGCCTCACTCCCGCTGACGCCGTAGCGTTCGGGGACGGACTCAACGACAGGGAAATGCTCTCCTACGTCGGAATGGGCGTCGCCATGGGAAATGCCCATGAAGAATTGAAGCCTTTTGCCAAGATGGTGACCCGTCATGTGAACGAAGACGGCATCCGGCACGGCTTGCTGCAACTTGGACTCATCAATTAGGAAGGACGTTGAAAGATACATGTCTTGGGAATGGTTTAACATCGTTGGCACGGTAGCGTTCGTCATTAGCGGCGCGATCATCGCCATGGAGGAAGAATACGACATCTTGGGAGTAATCGTTCTCGGAATGGCCACAGCATTTGGCGGCGGGATCATGCGCAATATTTTGCTCGGCATCCCGCTGACCGCTTTTTGGAATCAGGGAACACTGTTTACAATCGCACTCGTTTCCATGCTCATCGTTTTTGTCCTCCCCCACAAATACCTTGACTACTGGAATCGCTGGGGGATGTTTTTTGACGCAGTCGGGCTCTCTGCCTTTGCCATTCAGGGCGCTATCTACGCCACACAAATGAACTACCCGCTCAGCGCGACGATCGTCGCAGCGGTTTTGACCGGAATCGGCGGCGGAATCATTCGCGACGTTCTCGCTGGACGCAAGCCGCTCGTGTTCAAGGAAGAAATTTATGCGGTCTGGGCCATGGTCGCCGGGCTGGCTGTCGGCCTCAAGTGGGCGACAACCGTCGGCGAGCTGTACACGCTGTTTTCCGCCATCATCGTTTGCCGGATGATTTCCGTCTATCAAGGCTGGAAGCTGCCACGCCGCTCGCTTCGTCCCGTCCCGATTCGCCCTTTTGACAACCGAATGTAAGCTATTTCCTTCATAATCACTCTCTCCATGTGCACGCTATAGTCATCAGCACTGGAGGGAGTGAGTTTTTTTTGCGCGTCTTGCCCCCAATTATCGCCGCCCTTGCCTTGGTCGGTCTGGTCGTCCTGCCTTATCGTCACCATCAAAATGCCGAGCAGGAAATGCGCGAACCTCATCCCCGCGTCACTTCCATCGAGGCGAGCATACCGCGGATCAACTATATCGAGCAGGTCAAAGACATTCGCAGGGATCTGGAAAAAAGCAGCCACGTACAGACGCTCCACCACAATCCGCGCGACCGCAGCCATTATGTCGAGCATGAAGTGGTCGTCCGCTTCTCCCCACGCCCTGAACAGAAAAAAATTGACCAGTTGGTCCGTTCGCTGGATGCCAAGATCAAACGCGATTTTGAGCAATTTATCATCATCAAGTCCAAAAGCCTGACGACGAAGCAGTTAATGAAAAAGCTGGCCGAGCATCCCGACTCGGTGTTTGCCGAGCCGAACTACCTGCTTTTGCCCAACCGCAAGCCAAACGACACGTACTACGCGGAGTACCAGTGGAATTTGCCGCTGATCGGCATGGAGCAGAGCTGGGACGTGAGCGAGGGCAGCAGTGACGTCACGGTCGCGGTCATTGATACGGGGATTGACCTCAATCACCCCGAGTTTGCCGGAAAGCTCGTAGAAGGCTACAACGTGCTGGAAGACAACAATCGACCAGAGGACGACAACGGGCACGGCACGCACGTCTCTGGCGTAATTGCCGCAAAAACGAACAACGAGGAGGGCATCGCCGGGATGTCGTGGAACAGCAAGCTGATGCCGATCAAAGCCATCGGCGCGGACGGCTCCGGCTCGGCTGTCGATATCGCCCAAGGCATCTACTGGGCGACCGATCACGGAGCTGACGTGATTAACCTCAGTGTCGGCAACTACACGTCATCTGCCGCTTTGAAGGAAGCGTGCCGCTATGCGTATGAAAAAAACGTCGTGCTCGTCGCGGCTTCCGGAAACGACGCCACCGATCAGCCGAGCTATCCGGCAGCCTATGAAGAAGTGCTCGCCGTCGCCGCTGTCGACCATCGCAAGGAACGCGCCGATTTTTCCAACTTTGGCGATTACGTGGATGTCGCCGCTCCCGGCGTCGATATTCCTAGCACGTACATCTACAGCGACTACGCCGCGCTCTCCGGTACTTCCATGGCTTGTCCGCACGTCGCAGCGCTCGCCTCGCTGGTGCGCTCCGTCCATCCTGACATGAAAAACCACGATGTCATGGAGCTGATCCGCCAATCGGCCAAAGACCTCGGCGCCCCCGGACACGATCAGTTGTACGGCTACGGCATGATTGACGTCAATCAGACGCTGCGGCAAATCAAACCGGCAGAGCCGGCGCGCACGGAAAAAACAGAGCATACGGTCGGTGGACTATTGAACAAATTTTTTATGCGCCTGCGCTTTGGCTTCGAATAAGCATACAAACGGTAACCCACGGAGGGATGGACGATGAAAGCGTGCATTGTTTTTGCTCACGAAGGAAAGGAAAGCTTCTGCCATGCCATTCTCGACCGCGTCACCCGCTCCTTGCAACAGCAACAAATCGACTTTGGGGTGCGCGACTTGTATCAGATGAAATTCCAGCCTGTCTTCGATGCGGCAGACATGCAAAAAGTAGCGAACGGGTCAGCCTCGCAAGATGTTGCCACCGAACAGGAGCTGATTTCCGATGCCGATTTGCTGGTGATGATTTACCCTGTCTGGTGGTGGTCGCCTCCTGCGATCCTCAAAGGCTATATCGACCGGGTGTTTACGAACAACTTCGCCTTCCGCTACGACGCCAATGGCCCCGTCGGCCTGTTGTCAAACAAACAGGCGATTGTGTTTACGACAACCCGGGAGTCCGAAGCGGAAATGCAGACGAGCGGCTTCGACGCTGTGGTGAAAAAACAGATCGTGGACGGCACGCTCGCCATGATCGGCTACGATGTGACCTACCGCAATTTTGCCGCCGTCCCTTACGTAGACAACGCCGCCCGCGAGCAAATGCTTGCCGAGGTCGAGAAAATCGCTGCGAGTGCGCGCCAGCCGCTCGGCGTGTAGCCGGATTAGCAAACTTGGCTGCGCCAAATTTTTATCTGTATAAAAGACGACAAGCACAGGTCATTACACCTGTGCTTGTTCTTTATGCAGCCGTTTTTTGGCTATATAGTCATTTTCGTAGTATTGCAATTCATCACGCATTTGCTCAAACACTCTGGACAAGGACAAGGTCAACTGCTGCAACTCGGGTGTTACTTGTTTGCGGAAAATGATACAGTCTTGTCCCGTGTAGGCATAGCGGCCGTCTTCCTCATAAACCTCGCCTTTGGGATAATAGAAGTAATTCACACAAGTGTGGTACACCTGGTACAGAACTTCTTCGGCAAACTCCTCGTTAAATCGTGCTCGGCGCAGGGATACCCCCAGCCTGTCGTACGCATTTTCACAGTAAACCAAAAGGTGGCGCAGATCGGAAAGATACGCTCGATAATAAGTTTCAAATTCTTCCGGGTCGCCCGATGCGGATACAAGACTAGACAAGGTAACCTGATTGAGATAACGCTCCAGTTCCATGCTTACCTTTTTCAACTTGGTGTACGTCTCTTCGCACAATTGCTTCAGATGAGTCGCTGACATATTGTCCCCCTTGCGTTGAAGAATCTGCCTTTTTTAAGTAAGTATATAGGAAAGATTCTTTACAACACAAGGGTTTCTTTTCTGCAAATCTTGCTAAACCGTTGTTGTTTCGGCAACGACTTCCTTTTTTTTCCTTGTCTGTAACAAGTATATGACGTAGGCAGAGAACAGGCCCAAAAGGGTCATGAAGCCCAAAACGGCCAAATCATGCGTCACGTAGGACAGGTCATGCCCTTTGCTCAAAATCTCCCGCACGCCGTCGAGGAAGTACGTCAACGGCAAAGATTTACCAATCGCGGCAACCGCAGTCGGCATCGAAGCGAGCGGCCAGGTGAAGCCGGAGAGCATAAACGAAGGAACGGCAATCATCATCGCGATCTGTGTAGCTTGCAACTGGTCTTTGGAGAAAAAGGAAATCGCGTAGCCGATGGCGAGCACCGCCAGGTTGAACGCCGTTGCGACGAGCATCAGGTCAAAGGTGCTGCCGTAGTACGGAATTTCGAACCCTTTCAGCAGCAGGGTGAAGCCTAAAAACACATTGAGCGTGCCTGCCAAAAAGTACGGCAGCAGCTTGCTTGCCGTGATCGCGAAAAAGCTGTGCGACTTAAGCGTCTCCTTCCACGTCCCCTCTTCCTTCTGCTGCGCTACCGACAAGGCAATCCCGAGGAACAGCACTTGCTGCAGCACCGTTCCCGTCAAGCCGAAGACCATGAAGGACATGTAGCTGAACGTCGGATTGTACAAGACGCGATAGCGGTAGTCGATCCCGGTGAACAAGTTTTTCCCTTCCTCGCCCCAGCTACCCTTCGCTTCCATTTTTTTCAGCGTCGCACCTGCGGACACGGATTTGACTACCGTGCTCGCGGCGCGGACAGCGGTGTTCGAGATCATCATGTTGCTGCCGTCAATGACGGTCAAAACTTCTGCGGGCCGTCCGGCTTTGACGTTTTTCTCCAGCTCCGCCGGAATAATCAGGGCGATGTTCGCCTCGCCTTTGTCAACCAGGCGCATCGCTTCCTCCTCTGTTCCGACGATGGAAGTAATCTTGAACGTCTGGTCGACTTCAAACGCGCGGTACAGCTCGCGGCTCAGCTCTGTCTGGTCCGCGTCTACCATGACAGTCGGGATGTTCATTACCTTCTTTTCGCTGTACAAAAAGCCGAACAGCGTCAAGTATATAATCGGCACGATAAACAGCACATTGCGAATCGTTTTGTTGGCAAACAAGTTTTGCCATTCGCTCCAGAAGAGCCGGGAGAAATTACTCACCTTCAACAGCTCCTTCGAGCTTCCACTCGACCGTCAAGCCTGGCCGCAGCTCTGGGTCAGAGACGAGCAGCTTCACCTGGAACGAACGGATGTCGCGGTCGCCAAGCTCCTGGGTTGCCTTTTTGACGGCAAAATCCGCTGCCGGGGCAATCGTAGCAATTTTCGCCTCTACTTCCCGTTTGAGCGCAGGGACGAACAGTTTGACCGTGTCGCCTGTTTTGATCTGGCCGAGGGCGTATTCGTTTACGTACAGCTTCACGTAGTTATCGGATTTCGTTTGCAAGGTAAGAACGGTAAAGCCTTGCGCTACCAGCTCGCCTTTTTGCACGGCAACGGATTTGACCACTCCGTCCATCGGCGCGACCAGCTTCGTATTGTTCAAATACGCCTCGATTTCCGCGAGAGCGCCTTTGGCTTGCAGCACGCCAGCCTCGGCCGATTTCACATCCAGCTCCTTCAAACCTACCTGACCGCGCGCCGCTACCGCTTGCTTATACGCTGCTTTGGCCTGGTCAAGCTGAGCCTGCGCGGCATCGACCTGTTCGCGGCGTGCGCCGGACTGAGCCATTTTCAACTGTTCGTCAGCGGCCTTCAGCTCTGCCTGGGCTTTTTCCGCCTGCATTTGCGCTTCCTCGACTTTGACTTGCGGGACCGCTCCCTCAGCGAGCAGCTTTTGCATCCGCTCCAGGTTCGAAGCCGCGATCTGGTTCGCTGTTTGCGCTGCTTGCAGCTTCGCTTTCAACTGGGCGATTTCCTCGCTGCGCGCTCCGTTTTTGTTCGCCGCAAGCTGGGCCGCGGCCGAACTGACTACCGCCTGCGCCTGATCGACTTGGGCATTGCTTGAGCTGTCTGTCAGCGACACACCTTTTTTCGCCTGCTCGAGCTTCACCTGCGCCAGTCGATAGGCCGCTTCTGCCTGTTCCTTTTTCGCCAGCAGTTCTTCGTTGTTCAACGTGGCGACCACTTGCCCTGCTTTTACTTCATCGCCTTCTTTAAAGGCGATCTGCTCGATGGAGCCGCCCATTTTAAAGGACAGGTCCACTTCCGTTCCTTCGATGACGCCTGTCAACTGGGTCGATTTTTCCCCGGCCAGACTGCTTCCGCCGGATGCGAACAAAACGGTTCCCAACACTGCGATTCCGGCCACAAAACCGGCCACCCCGATCCATGCTCGTTTTTTCATAGTCGATTTCTCCTCTGTGTCTTTTCTGTATGGTCCTTACGGCTGTTTCACTGTTTCGCTTGCAGCATGCCTGCCAAAAAGCAGCGCAGCGTATACTTGTTTTCTTCCGTGTCCAACGGTTCCTTGCGATATTGCTTGCGGATGGCCGTAAAGCCGACCATGCCGAACAGGCCCGAAGCAAGCGTTCCGATTTCGATATCCGGGCGTATGTAGCCTTGCTCCTGCATTTGCTTCAGATACGTTTCCATCATCGTAAAATAGCCCGTCAACAACTTGGCGACTGTCAAATCGCGCTGTTCGTCGCCCGTAAAGACGCTGAGCAAAAGGAAGCACAGCTCGCGATTTTCGCAAAAGAAGCGAAGATGCTCATCCAGCACATTTAAAATGCGATCCTCCAAAGACAGCTCTTCGTTTTGCATCACACTGTCAACATGGTAAATCAGCATCTTCACGCCTTTTTCAATCACGTACAAAAAAAGCTCCTCTTTGGTCGAGAAATGGTAGTACAGCGTTCCTTTCGCTACCTGTGCCATTTCTGCGATCGCGTCCATCGTGGTTTCGCTATAGCCCAACTGGGCAAACGCCGTCAGCGCTCCTTGGGCAATTTGGTCTTTTTTGGATGGTGCCATCACTCCCGTCCCCCTTGTCTTTATTGAACTGACTGGTCAGTACAAAAACAGTGTACGGAACACTCCTAGTTTTGTCAATAGCTCTGTGCGGCATCCGCTGGCGGCTTTTTTGACGGGGAAAACTCCCGCTGCATTTGGGCAAGGACGGGCGAAAAGCCGTGTCGGGCGCAGGGCACGCAAAAAAGACCGCTTGTACGCGGTCTTTCATTTTTCCCGGATGCGGTTGTACGTCTCCTCTGTCGCTGGCATCGGCGCGACGCCGAGCTGTTCCTGCAGCTTGGCCACGCATTTTTTGTACCAGCGGATAGCCTGCGTCCGGTTGTTTTGCTCGTAGTAAGCCGTCATCAGCAGGCGATACGCTTCCTCCCAGCAATCGTCCACCCGCAAGATCGCTTCGCACCAGCGAATCGCCTTTTCCAGTTGCCGCTGCTCCAGCCTGATTTTCGCCAGCCTTTCTGCGCCCCGCAAAAACAGCGCCTGAAGTCGCTCCCGTTCTTCCACGCACCATTCCTCATAGCGACACTCCGGCATGTACTCGCCCAAGTAGTAGCCCAGCCCTTTTTCCAGCAAAAGCGCAGCCTGGCGCTCGTCCTGCTCGGCCAAACCCAATGTGACCAGCTTTTCAAATTCTTCCACATCGAGGTGATACCCCGACGCGAGGTTGAAGCCGTAGGAGCTGCCGTGGCGCTGGATAAAAAAGGTGTCGGTCCGCGCCGCCCGATCTGGCTCCAACGCTTTGTTCAAGGCGTTAAGCGCGACCTTGAAGTCGCGAATCGCCGCTTCCTCGACGCTGTCCGGCCACAGGCGATGCATGATCTCTTCGCGGGCCAGCAGGTGATGGCGCTTGGTCAACAGCAACTGGAACAGCAGCTTGGCGGTTCCGCGCTGCCATGCCTTTTCACTCAGTTCGCGCTCTCCCAGCCAGACGCGAAACGCCCCCAACGTCTGGATGCGCAACGTATAGCCCGGGTGAAACGTGACATTTTGCAGGCCGAGATCGTTTAGCAGTTGTGAAACGTAGTCCGGCGACACTTTGCGCCGCTCCGCTTCCAACAAAATCGGCATCAACTGCTGCACGTCGTACGGAGTGAGCAAAGTCGGGCGTTGCAGCAAAAAAGAGTACTCCCCGGTCTGCATCAGCGACAGCGCCTGGGTCACGGCGGGGACGAACAGCTCCCACTGCTTGCTGCGGTACGCAAGAAAGCTCTGCCACAGTTGGCAAATCGCCACGTGGTAGCTGTCTCCGCAATGACTCAGCCGCTCCGAGCAATCGCGAAACGTCTCCAGCGCCTCGCTGTCCTTGCCGTATTTGGCATAGGCGATGCCGATTGCCATGCGCACCAGACTGCCCAGCCAGTCATCGCGCATCGCCTCCGTCTCGTGGATGCCTCGCCTGCCGTACAACAGCGCCTGGTCGAGCGCCTTTTGACTGGCGTGAAACAGCGTCAGCCCGAGTAGCGTCTCGGACTTTCCGCGCGTCGACTGCAACTCCTCCATCATTTGCAAGCCTTTTTCGTAGAGCTGGCGAATTTCCTCGGCAGGCAGCCCCTGGCTGATGAGCGCCGCGTGCGCTTTGCGGACGTAGCCATTCGCCTCCACGAACGGGGAATGCGCCGCACGCCCGAGCTGAATAGCCGTCTCTGCCGCCTCGAAGCCGCGCTCCCACTCGCCGTTTAACGCATAGACAAAGGACAGCAGCAGCGACGTTTCCCGATACGAGCGCGTCAAGGTCGGATGCCGGGTCTGCTCCAACTGCCATTTGTTCTCCAAAAGCTGGATGGACGACTGCAGCCGACCTGTGCGAAACAGCAGCCGCGACTCCAGCTCTACCTCTGTCTGCTGCTCCAGCTCCTGGCTTTTTTCATACCAAGCCGCTGCCTGCCTGGAGTCGCCGCGGTTCGTATAAATCTCCGCCAGCAAGCGATACAGCCTTGGCGCCATTTCGCTCTCCTGCTCTTGCGGCGGCAGAAGCTGGATCGCCCGCTTGAGCAACTCCTCCGCCTTGACGCCCTGCACGCTGTCGAGGTGGACTCTCGCTTTGCCTTCCAGCCCGCGGCACAGGCCGATCTGATCGTGCTTTTCCTCGCAAAAGGCGAGAAACTGCTCATAGGAGGCAAACGCCTTGGCGTACAGGCAGCGGTATCGCTCCACCTCTCCCTGGTAAAACCAGAGCCAATGCTCCTGCGCTTTGATCGAATCCGGCACAAGCGCCAGCCATTTGTACAGCCCGTCCAGCACGCCTGCGCTCAAAAACCGCTCCGCAGCGAGACAAAGCCACGCGCCGAGCACATCCCACTGCTCAATCAGGCGCAAACGCTCAAATGCTCGCTCCTCTTCGCCTTTGCGGCGGTACCAGACGGCCGCTCCCTGGTTGACCCGTCGGTAAATGTCCTGGCGCGACGCGAGCTTGCTCGACAACAACCGCTGAAACAGCGGATGGAAAAAGTACATGCCCCGTTCATCTACATGCAAAAACAGGTTGCTGCGTCTCGCCTCCTGCAGTTTTTCCTCTGCCCCTGCGCCCAGTACTTGCAGACAGTCTTCGCGGGTAAACGCCTCAAGTGCCGCGGCCTCCATCAAAAACTGCTGTATGTTCCCGTCAAGCCCCATCCACACGTCCGCTTCCAGTACATGCAGCAGCCGGGACAGCTCGTGCAGGCTGTCGGCCAGCTTGAACCCCCTCGCAATTTTTTCACCGATCGAGCGCAGTGCGATCACCCAGCCACGCGTGACCTCGTCTACTTGCTTCCACTCGTCGTCTGTCAGGGCGATATCGTACTGATCCGAGTAAAAAGCTTCGCTCTCTTCCAGCGTAAACGCCAGGTCGTCTGTCGCAAGCTCCAGGCATTCGCCACGCGCCGTGAGCAGCTCCAGTTGTGTCCAGTTAGGACGAACGCGGGTCAAGATCGCCAGTTTGACTTTATGCGGCAACAGCTCAACCAATTGGGAAACGAAGCAGTCGGCCGCACTGCCGCTGGCAATCCGGTGGTAGTTGTCGAGGACGATCACGAAATCGTCCGGAAGCTGCGCGCACTCCTGGGCAAACAAGTCCGCGAGCCGCTCGCCGTCTGTCGCCTGTTCCCGTTCTTGCTCAGATGAGGCACTGTGCTGCGCTTGCCGCTGCAGCAGCTCCCGCAGCGTCTGTCCGAAGTCAGGTACGACCCGGCGGACACTCTCCGTGAGACACCACAAAAAATCAGCGACGGCCGCGTCTTCCTCCGTGATGAAATACCAAGAGGCACGGCGCGCTTCATCGTGCAAAAACGTCGCAAACGATGTCGTTTTGCCGTAACCCGCCCCCGCGTGGATGAGACAGAGCTGTGCATGCGCGAGAAGCCGCAGTTTCCGCGCCAGCGCAGGACGCCTCAGCACATACGGCTTTTGCGAAGGAAGAGTTATTTTGGAAATGGGTACCTGGAATTGACTCATCGGTTGCACTCCTTGCCGTTCACCTACTCTTCCAGACTATTTCCCCATTTCTTGCAAAACTCCTGCCGCAAGCCCCGCTCGACAAAAAGCCCACCCGGGCATCCAGGTGGTCTTTTGTCAATCGACGAGATTGTACCCCTTGACCGTATAGCCGATGTCATTGAGCAGCACCTGGAACTCCTCGTTGCTGACTTCCTCGCCGCGAAGGATGCGCTGGTGCAAATCGGATATGCGATCGTAAATCGCCCTGTTGGTGGACACGTACATCAGATTGAAGCGCGACTCCGTCTGCAGCCTGCTGCGCATTCGGTCTACCACGCGCTTTTGCAGCGCATCTGTATGCCCGTTGTCGTTGCGGATAATTTTTCCCGGTGTATAGGGGATCGACGGCCGCGGATTGACTTCATCCGGCTTGGGCGTATCCACTGGCAAAACACCGACCAGCAGATTGTCCTTGTACGCGAGCACCTTGATATCGACTACGCCCGGCACCTTCTCCGCATGCCGCTCCAGATAGGCGACGAGGTGCGGCTCGCGGTTATGAACCATTTTTTGGCTAATCATCGCTGCGGGTCCTTTGTCCATCCCGACGTTGTCATTGCGATAGTTGATGCCGTACGCTTCGAATTTGGCCTGGTTTCCGTTGCGATCTTCGGTGCCTTGTTCTTTGTTTGGCGAGCAGCCCGTCAACAGACCGGCAAGCAGAATGGACGCGTATAGGCCAAAACCAATTCGCTTCAACAAAAAACACCTCCTTGCGCATAGTTTGTGCGCGGGAGGTGTTCTTACTCAGGAAGTGGCTGGCTTAGTTTGCACTTTGCAATTCGCCTTCAAATGTATCCTGTTTACCGTCCAATTCTGCCTTCACGGTGAAATTGCGAATGCCATCGTGTGTAGTTTGATAAAATTCAAATGTTCCGTCTGATTTCACATCAACAGAATAGGAAGTTCCTTCCAAATCGACGATAACCGTTGCTTTAGGGTCTACCTTACCTGCTACTTTGTATATCCCCATTGGCGAGAAAGTAAAAAATTGGCCTACGACGCTCTCCTTGTCGATCAGACTCACCGTATCCTGCTTTTTGCCCTCTTCCGTCGGCTTTGTTTGTTCCTGCGGCTTTTCTTCTGTCCCATTTGGATTGGCAACAGCCTGATCCGCAATCAAAACCGTTTGCGTAGCCGGGTCCCAATCAACCTTGTAGCTCAGTGCCTCGGCAATAAAGCGAACAGGCACGACGGTGCGCTGGTTGACGATTTGCGCAGGCACGTCCAGATTGATGGTTTGTCCATTTTTCTTGGCAATTTTTTGCGTGACGACCAGGCGGATGTTGTCGTTGCCTTTGTCGATCGTTACGGTTCTCGTTTTCTCGTTCCAGTCGACTTTAAAGCCCAACGTTTCCGCGATGGGACGAATCGGTACCAGTGTCCGGCTGTCGCGGATCAAAGGCTTTTGATCGGGGAATACAATCGCTTTTTTATTGTACTCCACCTTGACGGCAGTCTGCGCAGGGGCAGGAGCTGCCGCGGCAGAAAATGTTGCCATAGGCACCAGGGCAATTGCCAGCACGAATGATGCGAGTTTTTTCAGCAAAATGTCCACTCCGTTTCCAATAAGATTCACACGATTCTTAATCTACTATAGGCTTGGAGCGGTTTCAAGCCATTCCTGCAAATAGCCTACCAAGATCGTACTGTCATTGTAGAAGGAAGTAACCCGATTGGACAAGCAGAAACCAACTGGAAATCGTCAATAAATACGATATTCCTCTATCTTTAGACCTAATTTCAAATTGTTACAAAAATACAACCATACTCCTGACAAAAACCGTTACAATGAACAAGAAACGACTGTATTTTTCTTCGAAAGAGGCAATGATGATGAAAAAGTTTATTCCTTTTCTTATCCTGGCACTGATCTTGACCATGATTCCCCCCGGAGGCAGCTCCGCCAACACCGCTGCCGTTCAATTGGGAAGCGATGTACTGTTCGACCGATTCCATTATTTGATCGAAGGAAAAAAAGTCGGGCTGATTACGAACCAAACAGGCGTCAACAGTCAAGGAATGAGCACCATTGACCTTTTGCGTCGTGACCGCTCCGTTACCCTCACAGCTTTGTTCGCTCCCGAGTACGGGCTGGATGGCAAGGCACAGGTGGGGAACCAGCCGGAGATCTTCCTCCATCCGGTTTACGGCATTCCGGTCTACGGCTTGTACGGCTCGACCCGCCAGCCGACAGCGGAAATGCTGGAGCATTTTGACACCCTTCTCGTCGATCTGCAAGACATTGGCTCCCGGACGTACACCTACATATCGACGCTGAAATACGCCATGACGGCGGCAAAGGAGCAGGGAAAGCAAGTCATCGTGCTCGACCGGCCCAACCCGCTCGGCGGCACCATCGTGGAAGGACCCGTGTTGGAAAAGCCGTATGAGTCCTTTATCGGCGTCGACGAGCTGCCTTTGGCCCACGGAATGACCATCGGCGAGATTGCCTTGTTTTTCAACCGTTCCATTGGCGCGGATCTGTACGTCGTCCCGATGCAAGGCTACACCCGCACCATGCTCTATCAGGAGACCGGGCTGAGCTGGGTTCCGGGCTCCCCGCATTTGCCTGACCTCGCTTCTGTCTACGGTTACATGGCGACAGGACTCGGCGAAGGCACCCCTGTTACCCAGGCAGACCATTTTACTTGGGTTGGCGCAGAAGGCATCGATTCCGTGAAATACGCCGATCTCATGAACGGCAGCCTGTTGCCTGGCGTGATTTTTCTCCCGGAGAAAAAGGAGAAAGCGGGCGGCGTCCGGCTGCACATTTACGATCCGCGCAGCTTCAATCCTGTGAAAACCGGGATGTACGCCCTTGCCTATGCGCGACAGCTCCAGCCGTTTCCCGTACCGCTTGGCACTGACAAGGAAAAGACGCTGTTCGAGCATGTGATGGGCACAAGCAAGATCGGCCCACTGCTTGCGCAAGGCAAAAGCCCGCAAGAAATCGTTGACTCTTATGCAGAAGCCTTGGGCAAATTTACGGAGCTGCGTAAAAGCTTTTTAATCTATGGCGATGCCCCGTTCATTCCGACTGAGGCGATCCACAGCCAGCCTGGGGCAACACTGCCGCCTGGTACAACCGCTCCGGCTCCTGAGCCTGGGACGGTTCAGCCGCCCGGCACGACGGCTCCGGTTC
This sequence comes from Brevibacillus sp. FW301-21C12A, assembly GCF_058788915.1. NCBI lineage: Bacteria > Bacillati > Bacillota > Bacilli > Caryophanales > Paenibacillaceae > Brevibacillus > Brevibacillus sp. FW301-21C12A. The sequence goes on along the minus strand of NZ_JBYTBG010000002.1, from coordinate 21,222 downwards.
CGCAGCCTGGAATGGCTCAGCCGCCCGGTACAACGGCCCCAGCTCCGCAGCCTGGAACTTCTCAGCCGCCCGGTACAATGGCTCCGGCTCCGCAGCCTGGGACTTCTCAACCGCCTGGCACGATTACTCCGGCTCCGAAACCTGGAACTGCTCAGCCTCCGGGTACGACGGCTCCCAGTCCGAAGCCTGGAACTGCTCAACCGCCCGGCACGACGGCTCCGGCTCCGAAACCGGGAACTGCCCAGCCACCTGGCGCGACCGCTCCGGCTCCCAAGCCGCCCGTTGCACCAGCGCCGAAGCCAGGGGAAAAAATCGCGTATTTGACGTTTGACGACGGCCCGTCGCCTGTGACGCCGCACGTACTCGATACACTGAAAAAATACCAGGTGAAAGCTACTTTCTTCATCGTAGGCAGACACGTCCCTGGCAACGAAGCGATTTTGAAGCGGGCGGTCGCGGAAGGCCATGCCATCGGCGGGCATACGTACTCGCACGATTACCAAGTCGTTTACAAAAGCACCGAAGCCTTTTTCGCCGACCTGGAGAAAGGCAATCAGCTCATAGAAAAAGCGATCGGCACCAAGCCTGTTTTGTTCCGCTACCCGGGCGGCAGCACCAACACGGTCAGCCTCAAATACCAGGACCCGAAACGGTACAACAAGCAAAAAACAGTCATGAGTGCCATCAAAGCCGAAGCGAACAAAAAAGGCTACATCTTCATCGACTGGAATGTCACCAACGGCGACGCCCGCAGCAATCAATACACAGCCCAACAGACGCTCGCCAATATCAAGCAGCAAGTAAAATCGCAAAAAGAGATTGTCGTACTCATGCACGACGCAAGCACCAAAACGCCAACAGCGCAAGCACTTCCGGAAGTCATCACCTTTTTAAAGTCAAAAGGCTACCGCTTCGAAGTCATCAGCCCTGACCGGCCGACTGTCTCCAATGTGAAATAGAACACGGAAAAACCCGCTCGACAAACCGGACGCTTCCGGCCATCGGGCGGGTTTTCTGTTATCGCAGTTAGTCTGTCAGTCTGCCACTATCCCTCTACCCACCTGCCACAGTCAAACCGGACTTTCATTTATCACCATCACCCTGCCCGTCTGCAAACAGGCAACTACGAAGTCGGAAGCGTATCGTACCGCAGACGCAGTTCGCGCTTCAATATTTTCCCGCTAGGGTTGCGCGGCAGCGTGTCGGTGATGAAGACGTACTTCGGTGCCTTGAACGAGGCAAGACGCTCCTTGCAAAACGCGAGCAACTCCTCTGACGTCAATGTCTCGCCAGCCTTCGGCACAACGACCGCTGTCACCGCCTCGATCCAGTACGGGTGCGGAACGCCGATCACCGCCACCTCGGACACTTTCGGATGCTGATAAATCAGCTCCTCCACTTCCCTGCTCGCTACGTTCTCGCCACCCGATTTAATCATGTCCTTTTTCCGATCGACGACCGTAATATACCCTTCCTCATCCATAATCCCCAGGTCACCGCTATGGAACCAGCCTCCCTGGAAGGCAGCCCGCGTCTTTTCCTCGTCGCGGAAATAGCCGATCATGGCATGGCTGGTCCGATGCACGATCTCGCCAATGCAGCCTCTTGGCACCTCGACACCTTCATCATCCACAATCTTCGTCTCCACGTTCAGCGCGGGCTTGCCTGCCGAGCCTGCTTTGCGAATCTGGTCCTTCGGCGACAAAACCGTCGCCAGCGGCGCTACCTCTGTCTGCCCGTAAAAGTTGTAGAACTGTGCGTTCGGCAAGCGTGTCCCCAGCTCCTTCAGCACCTCCACCGGCATGATCGCCGCTCCGTAGTAGCACTTTTGCAGCGAGGACAGGTTGCGGGAGGCAAAATCGGGAGAGCGCAGCAAGGCAATCCAAACTGTTGGCGGGCAAAAAAGCTGTGTCGCCTTATGCGTCTCGACCATCTCCAGCATCAGGCCAGGCGTCGCCTGCTCCAAAATGATGCCCGTGCCCCCGAGATAAATATAGGGACCGAGAAAACAATGCAACTGTGCGCTGTGGAACAACGGGAGCGCGTGGATCGCCACGTCGTCGTGGGACATGTTCCCATCAATAATCGTGCTCACGTACTCGGACAAAATGCTGCCGTGCGTCAGCATGACCCCTTTTGGCCGCGACTCCGTACCGCTCGTGTACAAAATGTGGGCGACATCGTCGTCGGAAAGCTCCTGCTCCGGCTCGTCCGTGCTCGCGTCCTGAATCAACGTGCGAAACGGCACCCACTCCCCTTCCGGCTTCGCGGGTCTGGAGACAAGCGACAGCAGCTTGGGCGAAAGATCGGCCTGTCCAATCGCCTCTTGCGCCACGGCGAGAAACTCCGGTGCCACAAAGCAGGCGCTCACCTCCGCGTGCCCCAAAATAAACGCCACATCGCTCGTATTCAGCATGAAGTTGATTGGCACCATAATCAGTCCCGCTTTGGCCAGCGCGAAGTTGAGAATGACAAAATCCATGGAGTTTCGGGACAGCACCGCCACTCTCTCGCCTTTTTGCAAACCGTTGGCGAGGAAGGTGTGCGCCGCCTGATTGACAAGCTGATCCAGCTCGCTGTATGTAAGAACTTCCTCCTCAAACTGCAAGGCAATCTTGTCCGGGTAACGCATTCGGCTTCTTCGCAGGATGTCACCAAGCGTATTTCTTCTGGCTCGTTGGGCTTCGATCATCGTGATACCTCCCTCATCCTCGTTTCCCTTTTATTATATCTTAATCTTCTATATAATGTTTATTTTCTGATATTTTATCCTAAAAAAAGCGGAAGCCCCCTCTGCATTATTGAAGCTGCCGCAGGCCCCAAGAAACAATCGAGTCCTTGTGTACAGCATATATCATATCGCGCCAAGCTTCGATATTGGTTCTTCTGGATTTTCAGGAAAAAAACGGCTGTCCTGCCCAGCGACCGTCTCGTTGCTGCCAAACCCGCAGCTTGACCTTTTCCTGCTGTAAAAGAAAAAGACCTCTTCTGCAAAAAAGAGATCGCTTCGTCCTGTACATCCTATATCGGCTGCTTGCAAAAAAGATGGCGGAGGGAGCAGGATTCGAACCCGCGTGAGCTTGCACTCTAACGGTTTTCAAGACCGCCCCGTTATGACCACTTCGGTATCCCTCCGCGTTGCTGACTGATTTAACTATAGCATAGCGCCAAGCGCGCTTGCAAGCGCCTCCAGACCGACTGCCGCTGGCTGTCTCAGCGCTTGACCACCACGAGCTTCAGCTCGCTCAGCTCGTCTGTGGCGTATTTGACGCCTTCTCTTCCCAAGCCGCTTTCCTTGACGCCTCCATACGGCATATGATCGGCCCGGAAGGTGGGAATGTCGTTGATGATGACGCCTCCAACCCGCAGCTCATCTGCCGCTTCCAGCGCAGCCCTCAGGTTGTTCGTGTACACGCCTGCCTGCAGACCGTAGCGCGAGTCATTGACCAGGCGGATCGCTTCTTGCAGGGACGCTACCGGGTTGATGAGCACGACAGGCCCAAGCACTTCCTCGCAACAGATTTTGGCCGTATGCGGCACATGGGTCAAAACGGTCGGCAACAGCATCCGCTCCACCACTTCGCCGCCACAGGCAAGCCGTGCTCCCTGTTGCAGCGCCTCGCCAATCCACTCCAGCACACGCTCGGTCTGCCGCGGGTGAATCATTGCGGAAAAGTCAGCGTGCTCATCGAGCGAGTCGCCGCCGCAGAGCGCCTTCGTCTGCGCCACAAAGCGGCTGACAAACTCGTCGTACAGGCCCTCTGCGACGTAAATGCGCTGGACGGACGTGCAGACTTGGCCGGAATAAGCAAATGCGCCAAACAGGCAGCGCGGCACCACCTCGTCCAGTTGCGCGTCGGAATCGACGATGACCGCAGAGTTGGCCCCCAGCTCCAAAATCACTTTTTTCAGGCCAGCGCGGTTGCGAATGTCGATCCCGACCGCCGGGCTTCCCGTAAAGCTCAAGGCGCGAACTCTTGGGTCTGTCACCAGCTTTTCGCCCACGACGGCTGCGCTGCCTGTGACGACGTTCAACGCCCCTGGCGGGAGTCCCGCCTGCTCGGCCAGTTCGGCGAGCAAAAGCGCACTGAGCGGCGTCTGCGAAGCGGGCTTCAGCACCACGGCATTGCCCGCAGCGAGCGCAGGTCCGACCTTGTGCGCAACCAGATTGAGCGGAAACGGGAACGGCGTAATCGCCCCGACGACGCCCAAAGGCTCGCGGACCGTGTACGCCAGGCGACCTTCTCCGCCGATTGCGGCGTCGAGCGGGATCGTTTCTCCGTGCAGCCGTTTGGCTTCTCCCGCTGCAAACCGATACGTTTGCACGGTGCGGATCACTTCCCCCCGCGCCGTCCTGATCGGTTTTCCGGCCTCAAGCGCGACGATCCGGGCCGCCTCCTCCATCCGTTCGTCCAAAAGGAGCGCGATTTTTTCCAGGATAGCCGCCCGCTGGTAAGCAGGCATCCGCCGCATCACCGTCGTCGCTTCCTCGGCTGCCGCGATCGCCCGTTCTACTGCCTGCGCGTCGGCCTGGGGAACATGGGCAATTGCCTGGCCCGTACAAGGTGAATACAACGGAGCATGTTCTGCCATCGGCACCCATTTTCCCCCGATATAACACGCTCTTTTCATCGCCATCTCCTCCGTCCTTCAACGATTGGACTATCGCATCTCATCCTCCAATCATTCTCCAGAGCAGATCGCGCTTCCTTGCGTGGAGGCGAAACTTTTTCATTTTTCGCATAAAAAATCGAACCCTAAGCCGAAAGCTGCCCGCTACCCGCTCTCCTACTTCGCTGGCCCTTCTGCAACGCCGCACCAGTCCAGCATGGTCAGCGCAAAAATCTCCGCGCAGCGGAACACGTCATCCAGCACGATGTACTCGTCCCGGTAGTGCGCGACCTGTGTGACGCCCGGCCCCACGACGATCGCAGGCGTGTCGGCCAGCGCCGTCAGCAAGCCTCCGTCTGTTCCCCATGGCGAAGCTTCCACGATCGCGCGCTCGCCAGTCACTGCCGCGAACTTGTCCTGCAAAATCTCCATGAGCGGATGATCTTGCGCGACATCTCCCGGCACCCAGCGCGCGCCGTACCACTCCAGCTCGACTGGCTGCTCGGCAAACCACGGATCGACCTCGGCCAGACGCTGCAAAGCCGTCTCCATCTCCGCCTTGGCATCGTCCATCTGCTCGCCAGGCGCTACTCCCATCCTGCCTTCCAGCTTGACGAGATCGGCGACGGACGACGGCCATTTTCCGCCTTCGATCACCCCGATATTGATCGGAATCGGGATCGGCAGCTTGGCGTACAGCGGATCGTCCAGGCGATCGTTGCGCTCTTTTTCCAGGCGGCCAATCGCTTGCACGACCAGCATGCTCTTCTCGATGGCGCTCACCCCTTCGTAGCGGGTGCCGCCGTGAGCAGAACGCCCCTTGACGGTCAGTCGGAACCACATCGAGCCTTGCTGTTTCGGGAAAATTTTCATGTTGGTCGGCTCAGGGATGAGCGCGGCATCTGCCTTGTAGCCGCGCAGAATCGTAGCGAGCGTTCCTGCTCCCCCGCTCTCTTCCTCCACGACGCTTTGGTAGATGACGTCCCCCTTCAGCCGCACGCCCAGCTTTTGCAAGACAGAGATCGCGAGCAGCGAGGACAGGTTGCCGCCCTTCATGTCTGTCGCGCCGCGGCCGTACAGCTTGCCATCCGCTACTTTTCCGCTGAACGGATCGTCGCTCCACTGCGCGTAATCGCCAGCGGGAACGACATCGACGTGCCCGTTCAAAATGAGCGAGCGGCCATCGCCTGCGCCCTTCCAGACCCCGACGACGTTCGGACTGCCTTCAAACGTTTGGCGCGGCGACACGAAGTACGGATGCGAAACAAGCTCCTCCCCCGCCATGACCCACAAATCGACGTCCAGACCCATTTTCGCCAACAGCTCGGCGATGCTTTTTTGAATGGACTCCTCCGCTCCTTGCACACTCGGGCTTTGCACCCATTCCTGCAGCAGCTTGACGGAAGCCTCCCGATCTTTTTCCAACTGCTCTCGTATCAGCGCTTGCCAGTTCGCCATGTTCTTCCCCCGTTCTTTTGGAATCGTCTTTGCCTAGCGGAATACGCCCACTTCTCCCTCTACCTTCAGTTCAGCTTCGGTGGCTCCGATCACATCGGCCACGCTGTACGGATACATGACCTCGCGCAAATACAGGCCGTCCGGCTTCACTTCCATCACGGCCATATCGGTAATGATCCAGTCTGCCGCCTTGCTCGCTGTCAGCGGAAGCGAGCATTCGCGCACGATTTTGGAGCGGCCGTTTTTGTCGAGGTGCGTGGTCACGACCATGACCTTTTTCGCTTTTTGCGCCAGCTCCATCGCTCCGCCCATTCCCGGCACGCGTTTGCCTGGCACGATCCAGTTGGCGATATCCCCGTTTTGGCTCACTTCGAGGACGCCGAGGATCGTCATGTCCAGCAAGCCGCGGCGAATGATCGCAAAGGCCGTGGCACTGTCAAAAAAAGACGCCCCCGCCGCAAGCGTGACCGGAAAACCGCCCGCATTGCACAGCATGGCGTTTTCCTCTCCTTTGGCCGGGCTCGGTCCGGTACCCAATATGCCGTTTTCCGCGTGAAACATGACGCGTTTGTTAGCAGGGATAAAATCGGCCACCAGCGTAGGAATGCCGATCCCCAAATTGATAATCATGCCGTCCTCGACTTCCATCGCCGCCCTGCGCGCGATTCGCTCGCGGTAGCTCTCGGTCTCTTTTACTTCTCCCACGCCCATTGCCAGTTCACCCCTTCACTTTGCACGATGTAGTTGACGAAGACGCCAGGCGTGACGATTTCTTCCGGGTCCAGCTCGCCTACCTCGACAATCTCGTCCGCTTCCACGATCGTAATGTCGCCCGCCATCGCCACGAGCGGATTAAAGTTGCGCGCGCTCGTATCGTACACCAGGTTGCCGAAGCGGTCCGCTTTTTTCGCATGGACGATCGCCACTTCCGCCGTCAGCGGCGTCTCCAGCAGGTACTCTTTTCCGTCCAGCACGACTTTTTGCTTGCCTTTTTCCGCGATCGTGCCAATGCCGACGTCGGAGAGAATCCCGCCCAGACCGACGCCGCCCGCCCGTACACGCTCGGCGAGAATCCCCTGCGGGCAAAACTCGACCTCAAGCTCGCCTGCCGTCATTTGCGCCCCTGCGTTCGGGTTGGAGCCGATGTGAGAGGCAATCACTTTTTTCACGCGTCGTTCTGTCACCAGCTTGCCGATTCCGATGTGCGGAAACGCCGTGTCGTTGCTAATCAGCGTCAAGTCGCGCACACCCAGATCCAAAATGCCCTGGATCAGTGTCGGCGGATTGCCTACCCCGCCAAAGCCGCCCGCGAGCAGCGTCATCCCATCGCGAAAATGGGACAACGCCTCCTGTACGGTCACCACTTTATCAAAACGGTTTGTCATTTCAGTCTCCCCCCTCTAGCCAATCAGCGCCTTGTCTTTTAGCTCCTGCTGGACGCTGACAATCGCATCTTTCAAGAGGGCGATCAGTTCATCAATCTGCTCTTTTGTAATCGTCAGCGGCGGGGAAACGATGATCGAGTCTCCTGCCACGCCTTCGATTCCCCCCATGGCGGGATAGATGAGCAGACCTTTTTCGAATGCCTTCGCGATGACCTTGGACGCCACTCCTTCTGACAAGGCGAACGGCTCTTTCGTTTCTTTGTTTTTGACAAATTCCAGACCGCAGAGCATGCCCAAACCGCGCGCCTCGCCAATCAGCGGCAATTCATCTGCCAGCTCTTGCAGGCGAGACAGCAAGTAAGCGCCTTGCTCGGCCGCTTTCTCGATCAGGCCGTGCTTCTCGACGTACTTCAAAACCGCGAGCGAGACGGCAGCAGACTGCGGGTTGGCGCTGTATGTGTGTCCCGCCATAATCAGCCCGCTTCCCTGGGTGATCGTCTCGATAATTTCATCCGTCACCATCGTGGCAGCCATCGGCGTATAGCCGGCGCTCATCCCTTTGCCAAGCGTCATCAGGTCAGGCACGACACCCCAGTGATCGACCCCGAACGCTTTTCCGGTGCGCCCTACCCCTGTCATCACTTCGTCGGCGATGAACAGCACTTCGTACTTGTCGCAAATTTCGCGAATCCGCTGGAAGTAGCCGTCTGGCGGGACGACCGCGCCACCGGAAGCCCCGATAACCGGCTCCGCGATAAAGGCCGCCACCTGCTCGGCTCCGACGCGCAGAATGGCCCGCTCCAGCTCATTCGCGCATTCCAGGGCGTACGCTTCCAGCGACATGCCTGCTGGTCTGCGGTACGGATACGGCCCGGTAATCGTCGGATAGTCCTCCAAAAGCGGTACGAAGCGCTTCCGGCGCAGCACGTGCCCCGACATGGAGAGCGCCCCCATGGTGATGCCGTGGTAGCTCATCCAGCGGGAGATGATTCTGTTTTTCGTCGGCCTGCCTTTTTCCTGCCAGTATTGGATCGCGATTTTTTGCGCTGTCTCCGTCGCTTCGGAGCCGCTGCTCACAAAAAACGTCCAGTTCAACGAACCTGGCGCCCACTCGGCCAGCTTCGCCCCCAGCTCCTCCACAGCGTCGCTGCTGAAGTGCGAGCGGTACGCAAACGATACTTCTTTGGCCTGCTGGTACATCGCTTCGGCGACTTCTTCCACCCCGTGGCCGATGCTCGCAGTCACAGCCCCGCTGCAGCCGTCGATATAGCGCTTGCCGTCTTTATCGTATAAATAAATGCCTTTGCCATGAGAAATGAACGGATACGTCTTGCCCAACTCCGGTTTGATTACATAGCTTCTGCTCATGATCGTCGCCACCTCGCTTATTCTCTCCCTCTATCCTAGCTGACCTGTGCGGTTCATCCATCCGACGCGCTGGCAAAAAAATATGGCGAAGAGACAAAATCTTTTGTACATTTTGTATAAAGAACTTTGCAACACGGAGGTGTGCCTCGTGACGATTACGATCAGAGAGGCTCTGCAACTGCCTGACATGGTGCAGACGCGGTTGATCGCCGGAGCGGGCGGACTGGACAATCCGATTCGCTGGGTGACGATTGTCGAGGTGCTCGAAGACGCCAGCCGGCTGCAGGAAGGCGAGTTTTTGATTACGACCGGATTCGGCCTCGCTGAAAATATGGAGCGGCAAAGCTCGTTCATTCCGACGTTGGCGAGGCAAAAGCTGAGCGGAGTCGCCATCCATACCGGATTTTACTTGCGGGAAATTCCCGAAAGCTTTCTTGAGCTGGCTGATCGCCACCAGCTCCCGCTCATCGAAATTCCGACCGAAATCAACTTCTCGACGATTACCAGAGCCATTTTGCAGCCGATCGTCAACCGGCAGTTCGAGACGCTCGCCTATTCGCAGGCGATCCACAACCGGATGATCGACGCTGCCCTGTCCAAAGGCGGTCTGCCTGCCATCGCCGCCGAGTTGGCAGAGCTGACGGGCGGCGGCGTGACGCTTTTGGATGCGCTCGGCTTTGAAGTGACCCAGCACGGCTGCCCGACAGCGCCGACCGATGACGAAGCGAGAGAGCACGTGCATACGGTACCCATCCGCGCCAGTCGCGAGCATTTCGGCACGCTCAGCCTGGCCAAGCCGCGGGAAGCGTGGAAGGAGCTGGACGATGTGGCGCTCCAGCACGCAGCTACCTTGTGTGCGCTCGAATATGTAAAAGAACGCGCCGTTTCTGCGACAGAATGGCGGCTGAAAGGCGACTTCGTCGAGGAGCTTTTAAACGGAAAGCCGATGAGTCCGCAAGAGCTGGAAAGCCGCTGTCGCATGCTCGGATACCCGTTGTCGGGCAAGCATCTCGTCGTGGCCGTCAAGGTGGACACTGCCGAACCGGACAGGCTCGGGGAGCTGCACCAAAGCGCCATCACGCTGATGCGCAGGCTTTGCGACCGCCACCAGCGCTCGTATTTGTTGCGAGAACGGCCTCATTGCCTGCTGTTCGTGCTGCCCGATGACCGGACGAGCCTGCAGCTCTTGGAGCAGTTCACAGCCCGCTGGGAGGGGCTGCATTCCTCCACTCCCTTGCAGGTCGCCATCAGCAATCCGCGCGATCAGTTGACAGATGTTTCTGGCGCGTCCGAGGAAGCCATGTTCGCGCTGCAAGCCTATCCTTTGCTCGCCCGCGCCCCGCAAATGCTGCGCTACCGGGACATGCAAGGCTACCAGTTCCTGTTTCCTTACCACCGCGACGAGCAGAGCATGCTCGGCTTGTGGAAGCCGATCCTGGAGCCGTTGATTCGCTACGACAGCAAATACAACCAGCAGCTTCTGGAGACGCTGGAGGTGTACCTCGCGCAAAACGGGAACGGCCTGCAAACCTCCCAAGCGTTATATATTCACCGCCACACCTTGAAATACCGCCTGACCCAGATCGAGGAAAAAACAGGCTACCGCCTGGAGGATGCCCATCAGCGCTGGCAGCTTCAACTGGCGCTCATGGCCCGCCGCCTGCAGCAGCAACTGTTTCCTTCCCGCGAGTAGCCTTATTCGTCCCTGGTTTGCCGCAGCGGCTTCACCCAGATGTTCATATCTTCGAATCCGGAAAAAATCGTGCAGTTGTTGATGAGCCGACCGCGGTATTCATAGCCCATCTTGGCTGCTGTCACGTTCATCCCGGCCGATTGCGCCCGGGTCAAGGTATAGAGATAGTAAATCCCTGCCTCCTCCATCTTTTTTTCCAGAGCGCAAAACAGCGGCTGGAGGAGGCCTTTTCCGGCGTGATCGGGGTGGGTGGCACAGTCGGTCATCTCCGCCGAGCCCATCCGCTCCGACACTTCGGCAGACGCTGCGCAGGCGATCTTCCCGGCATGCTCGACGACGAAGTACACCGTCCCCTCCTGCATCGTCTTGCGCACGTACTCCGGATCATCCATGGGGGTAGGATACGTCGCGAACACAAGGCCGTACAGGCGTGCCAGCTCCTCTGCATCTGCCTCTGTTGCCGGACGCATGCTGTACCCTTCCGGCAGCGGCTTTTCTTCCCCCGCTCCCGCCTTTGCCAGACTCAGCGCCAAAATTTCCTCCGCCAGCTCAGGCGCTGTCGACGTCGCCCGTTCCTCTGTCACATACGCCGTGAGCATGTAGGCATTTTCTCCGCGAAAAAATCCGTCAATGACCCCTTCCTGCCGATAGCCAAGCGCGAGCCACTCCGCTACGTCCCGCTTTTTCCCGTAGACGATCAGCTTGGTGGCATTCGACTTCTCGGCCACCTGCCGCAGCATCTGGTCGTATTCCTTCAGCCGCGCCCGGTCGTACAGATGCAGCTTGACCCTGCGGTTTTGCCGATCGTCCACCAAATCGCCCGCAGCGAGCATTTCCTCAATCTGTGTCTGTGTCATGAAACTACCCCTCCCCTTTGTTTCCTTGTGCTTTCATTGTAGCAAATGGAGCTTCTCCGTCATCTGCCAATCTGTATAAAAAGTGGGCAGCCAGGCACAAATGCGGGCAGGTTGGGCATTCGACGAGCGCCATTTTCCCTATGGGTTCATAAGATGAAGGGAGTTGCTCCATCTGGGAAGGAGGGGGTATTAATGAGCTGCAGCAGAAACAACGATTTCGCCCTTGTTTTGGTCCTGTTCGTTCTCCTCGTCATCGTTCTCGTCTCAATCTCATAGAATCTCTTTTGTGCCCCTCAGGATAGGTAGTATCGAGGGGCCACTTACATATGCATGTAATATGCATGACACGTCTGAGAAGGGAGGAAGCCCACGTGTCCACACTTGTGTTCGCGCATCGCGGCGCTTCCGGCCTGTATCCGGAAAACACGATGGAAGCCTTTCACGCTGCTGTCCGCAAGCGGGCGGACGGGATTGAGTTGGACGTCCAGCTAAGCCGCGACAACAAGCTGGCCGTCATTCACGATCACCGACTGGAACGGACGACAAACGGCTCCGGTCCTGTGCGCGGCTATACGATGCGGGAGCTGCGCCAGCTTCGCGCAGACAAAACTTGCTCCACGCGTTATCCAAAAGCCCGGATTCCCGTTTTGCGCGAGGTATTTCAAGCCTTTTCCGATACATCGTTACGCTTTATTATCGAATTGAAAAATTTTTTTCAAAACCAGCCCCACCTTGAAGAAAAAGTCATTGAGCTGATCCAGCGCTACCAGCTCACGGAGCGAACGATCATTTCCACGTTCAACTTCGACAGTTTGTTGCGCATCAAAGAACTGGATCCTGCGCAAACGACCGGCCTTTTATACGTCGGCCCGCTCGCAAAACCGTGGGCAGTCGCAAGCCAGTATCGTTGCGAGCAGTTGCACGTCCCGTACGACCAGCTCACACCCGAACTGGTTCAACAGGCCAAACAGCGCCAGTTGACCGTCTACGGCTGGACGGTAAACAGCAGTCGGCAAATCCAGCGGGCCGTCGATATCGGCGTGGACGGGATCATTACCAACTATCCGGGGCGCGCCAGAAAAATCATCCATGTTGAATAGCCACGAAAAAAGGAGCCTTCTCGGAGGCTCCTTTTTGTTTATCAATCAACTTTTACCTGTGCGGAACATAAAACTTCCCTTGCCAACTGTTTCGGCGGTTCAGCTCGGCATTGATCCCGTTCAGCACTTCCCACTTCTTGCGGCTCCACATCGGACCGATCAGCAAATCCTTTGGCCCGTCGCCTGTGATGCGGTGGACGATCATTTCCGGCGGCAAAATTTCAAGTGTATCGACGACGAGCTTGGTGTACTCCTCCTGCGAAAGAAATTCCAGCAGGCCCGCTTCGTACTGCTTGACCATCGGCGTCTTGCGCAGCAGGTGCAGCAAATGAATTTTGATCCCTTGCACGTCGAGATGGGCGACCGCATCGGCCGTCTGCATCATTTCTTCGTGCGATTCTCCCGGCAACCCGTAGATGATGTGCGTACAGACGCGAATGTTGTGCTTGCGCAGCCTCTCCACCGCATCGACATAGCAGGCGTAGTCGTGCGCCCGGTTAATCAGTTGCGCGGTATGCTCGTGGATCGTTTGCAGGCCCAGCTCCACCCACAGATACGTCCGCTCGTTCAACTCCGCCAAATACTCCACCACATCGTCCGGGAGACAGTCAGGACGCGTTGCGATCGAGAGGCCGACAACTCCTTCCTGCCGGAGAATGACCTCGTACATCTCGCGCAGTTCGTCTACAGGGGCGTACGTGTTCGTGTACGCCTGGAAAAAGCCAAGGTATTTGGCCTGGGGCCACTTTTCATGCATCCGGGTTTTCACATCGTGAAACTGGCGCTTTAGATCCATTCTCCGGTCCCCGGCAAAATCGCCGGAGCCGCGCGCACTGCAAAACGTGCAGCCACCCGTCGCGACCTTGCCGTCCCGGTTCGGGCAACTGAAGCCCCCGTCCAGCGGAACCTTGAAAATTTTTTCGTGAAAAGTCGAACGCAAATGGTAGTTCCATGTATGGTATCGTTTATCTCCCCACAGCAAGGGAGTATCGTGATCGCAATGTTGTGGTGCGAGCTTCATCGCCGTATTCCTCCTCGTCGCCCGGCTGCGGGTTCGGTTTTGTCCGCGCAACCAACGCTCAGGGTGCCTTTTTCCCAGTTGCAACGCTTTCTCTTTTCGTGTGGTGATCGCGTCATTATACCAGATCACAGGCTTCTTTCGCCACTTTCGCTAACAGAAAAACCACAGGGCGAGATGCACCTGTGGTCTTTTGCTTCACGTGCCTATTGCTGGATCTCCTCGATACGAATGGCGCGAGTGTGGGACGTATGGCTCCACACCTGATTTTTCTTGGTGAAAAACGCGTAAAACATGATCGGCAGCCACGTCAGGAAAAAGAACGGCAACAAGAGCAGTCCCAAATATCCTTTTAGTGGCACTTTCTCGAGGTAGAGCGCCAGAATCGGCAATAAATAAAACACAGCCGTAGATCCGTACACCAGCCAGGTTGGCAGGATGGTAGCAGCAGGCGTCAGAGCCGCAATGTCAAAATATCGGCCCAAAAACAGCAAGGACATCATCGTCACCATCAGCACGTACATCGGCTGGAACAGGTAGAAAGCCGCGTCAAGCATGCCCAGCCTTCTTGCCTTCAAGCCGTTTTTCAGTACGCTTCCGATGTAGCGTCCAGCCACATCGTAGTGACCTTGCATCCAGCGCAAGCGTTGGCGCATCGAAGCTTTCAAGTCAATCGGCTTCTCATCCCATACTTTCGTATCATGGGCCCAGGTCGGATAAATGCCGCGCTCAATACAACGCGTAGCAAACTCCAGGTCTTCCGTCAGGCTGGTTGCTCCCCAGCCCATCTCCTTGAGCAGATTGCTCTCGATGCACAAGCCCGTACCGCCTAACGTGTTCGGCAGGCCAAGGTTGTGACGGGCCAACTGCCACATGCGGTTTGTAAACCAATACGTCACAGCATAAGACAGGGTAATCCAGGAGTCAAACGGGTTTTTCGAATCCAGATAGCCTTGAATCACGCGCGCCCCTTTGACCAGACGGTCGTTCATCACTTTCAGGAAGTTCTTTTCAACCAGGTTGTCTGCATCAAACATGACGACTGCATCGTACTGCTTTGGCCTTGCCCAGAGGTTCTCCAGCATCCACTCAATCCCGTAGCCTTTTCCGCGCTTGGACGTGTCAAAACGCTCGCACGCGATGGCTCCGTGTGCCCGACTGATCTCAGCAGTGTTGTCAGTACAGTTGTCGCAAATGACGAAGATGTCGTACATTTCGCGTGGGTAGTCCAGCTTTTTCAGGTTCTCAATCAGTGGAGCGATTACGGCACTTTCGTTATGCGCCGCAACCAGTACAGCAAATGTTTTTTGTGGCTCGCTTGTCACCTGCTCCTTTTTGCGGAACAGGCCCGCACAAGAAACCAGCGTTTGGTACGTGCTAATCACACCTACCGTTGAAGTGAATCCGATGAATAATCCCTCAATGATCTCTCTAATTACACTCATGGGTTCTTCTCCTCGACCTGAATCAAATTGGGTCTGATCTGACTTCAGGTAGTGTTGTTTTTCCAACATTTCTCTATTGTATTTCTCCCAATTGGGAGTGTACATCAAAAGCGTTTCAAGATCAATGACCCAAAAGTGGGAAAAAAGAAGGCACTGCTAACACCTTTCCCACCTTTTTCTCTTTCTATTCGACAAGCCTTGAACATGAGCAGAAAAAAAAGCCCTTGTCGAAAAGGCTTGATTTATTTCGAAAACACGAGGTCCAAGCTTAGTCCCCGGTTCGATACGATGGTGCGGTCGGCGAGACTCGAACTCGCACGGGTCGCCCCGCCACCCCCTCAAGATGGTGTGTCTGCCAATTCCACCACGACCGCCTGTTATCCGTGACCGTTTGTGCAGGTTACCTGCCGCAGAATCACGTTTTTGAGTATACACAATCCATTTTTCGAAGTCAATAGCGTTTTCCTCCATCTGAGTGCCCAAATTCTATCTGGGAACCGCATTTATTTCCTGTCGAAAACACGCGGATTTTGTTTGTTTTTCCAAAAATAGGGACAGTAGTTTTGGGATCCGCTCTCCTCGATTCGCCACGATTATGCATAGACCGCAGCGCCATATTTTTCGGCTTTCTTACATATTTCAGGGCGAAAAAGACAAATTATTACCAGTAGTGGAAGGCCAACTTTCTCAAAAAAATTTTTCGTCATGGGGGAAAAACGATGATTCCCGAGAATATCAAACAGCTTCTGCACGATATTCGGCTCATTGGCGGCGGCATGAAGCAGTATGAGCATCCAGATGATTGGCAGCTAATCCGCAACCTGGTTGGCGACGAGCTGGAGGTCGATTTGAGCGATGCCACTCCCGAGTATTGGGAGAAGCTCCGTGCTTCCCTTGAGAGCGAAAAGGCGGTTGCGCTAGAAAAAGCAGAGCGGCGTTACCTGCATGGCCTTTACTACTACAATCCCTTTATTTGACCACGATATGTTCGTGGTCTTCCTTTCTGGGGTGGGGGCAGCGGCTGCGGTTTGAGCAAGGGCTTTGCCAGGTTTCTACTTGTGGGGGTTTCTGTTGTACTTGGCTTTGTTTTGGCTGTTCTGTTCTTTGGGTGTTCTTTTGCCGTTCTTCTTCTCTGATGCATACCGCGTGGTGCAAAACGACTGCTGTAGCGTCAAGTAGCTATTCATGCTTAGGCGTCTCCAGGCGAGTTTCAGCACCTTTCAGGACTTTTCAGGACCTGGATTTGACCCTGACTCCCACCATCGGTTGGATTGTATCGTTTTGTCGTTTTGTCCTCTTGCCCTTGCGTTTTGCTACTAGACTATTTGCTCTGTGAAAATAGCAAAGGTCGCCGGGCAATGATCGGATAACACGAAGGAATGTCCCTGAACGGCTTGCATGGTCTGTAGCCTGTTTCCTTTCGTCCACTTGCCAATGACTGTCCTCTTTCTGACGACGGTCCTCTCGCCACTGACACTCTACTTTCCGAGGACGGAGAAAAATAGCAGCCCTTGAAATCATTTTTGCAGAGAGGAGTATCTTTTTTTCTTGTGATACGTTATATAGAATAGCGAGTGAATTTTCAGGGGAATCTACTCGTAGTGAATATGCTCGTCCATCGAAAAGCTTCCTTATTATATGTGTGTCATTTTTAGTCATTTTCTGTCGACAAAATGGCTCTTATTTTGTTACATTTTTGCGAGTCTCTACGTTTTGCCGTTCAGCTCTTAATGGGTTTTCAACCTAAAGTCTCTTCGCCTTGCAAAAATCGGTTTGAGTTGCCCTAGCGTGTAGGAAAGATAGCTATGAGAGGCTGTGCGTTTTTGAATTTTTTTTGGCTCGTTTGTGTTATAGGATTGGTCGGCTATATACATAAAAGCTGCTTTGCAGGTATGAATAGATCTGAATAGATCGTAGAGGTAGGAAAGGTGGGGAGTTATTTGCGGAGTAAGTCGTCCTGTAAACACCTCCTTGTAATACACGTACATGCTTCGTGCTGCGTACGGATAAAAGTGAGAACGTGGTAAGAGAGTACTTTGCGCTGTTCATGTATCATGCACGGAAGCTTTCCTTCCCCTCTCCTGTCTACGCACGCTCTGCTATTGAATGAGAGCGAAGAGGCCCCTATATCTCGCGGCAGCAAAGGCCGCCTAATCGCAAGCAGGATCGTTTTTCGCAAAAAGGCTGGATTGTGCGTTGCGGTTTTGCAGAAGTCAAACAGATGAAAATTGGTCAGATGCAAAAGGCATGCGGCATCATACGGCAAGTCGGCAAGTCTTGAGAACACCCCTCGTGCATTTGTTGTTCTTTCCTCCTGAACTCGCGCGTACGCCTTCTGCTTTCTCGCTCTAACCTTCGTGAGAAACTGACATGGGAACGAAAGCGGGCGCCAGTAGCTGCACTGCATCGTGCTCTCAGTGGGATATGTACACATTGTCTAATTCGTACTAAATATAGCGGTACCAGGTCTTAGGCGTCGCTAACAGCTTCACAACTTCTGTAAACTTTTTACCTCTCCTACTTATGCCGTTCCTTGAAGCACGCCTCTACATACGGATTCGCATACACCATCGTGGCCGAATTGCCTTCCATTTTTCCGAACACGTGCAGCATACATGCCGCCAGTTCTCTTGTACAATCGTGAAAATGATGAGACCCGGCTTCCTGCTTGCAGTTGGTCTACAACCGCTAATTTTGCGGCGCACAAAGCCTTTCATCGTGTCGTCTGGAAACGCAGACTTTGCGCTCGACTTCACGCCTGCCTAGGCCGTCTGCTGTTCAACGGAGCGTATGCCCTGCTGCCCAATGTTACTGTGGAACCAAAAACGACTCAAACACGCTCCTGGTCGTCTTTGACATCGTGTCTCCCTGCTGCAGAAGTTTGGGGTAAAAAAACCACCGACCGGAACCGACTCCGCTTAGTGGGCGTTTGCTTATTGTTTCTCTACCGTAATTTTCGTGGAAAGATACACGCGCACGTTTTGACCGTTTTCCTTGTAATCAATTCCATAATAAATCGTGTAAACCCCTGGCTTCCCCGCTACGAAAGAAGGCACTTCCCTGCGGTATCCATCCGCATCTGCCAGCTTTTCTACGTTCTTCGTCAATTTATAACACCCGGTATCGCTGGACGCATTCCAACCGTTTTGGCGCTCTTGCCTTTTGAGTGCTTTCCAACTAAAAAGATCTTTTCCCTACTTTGACTGTTGCTTCCGGTGGGCTAAAAATAATGGGTTTCGATTTTTTGACAGTCAAATCCACCCCATACGTTCCCCGCTTGATCTTGCCTTTTAATTGAATAGCTGAAATGAAAAGTACCTTCTGTTTCCGGCGTCGGAATCTTCCCTTTCCCCCAGTTACTGTCGTTTCCTGTTTATATCGGACAACGCTACATCTAGCTCGCATATCTTACCTCACGAAAAAAGACCTCTTTCAAACTCAAATGAGAAACTTGAGTCTGTAAGAGATCTTTTTTAACCAAAAGGTGTCGTGCTGTCTAAAATCCCAGCCTGGATAATTCCCACGTTCTCCACGTTCGCTGACCATATGACCGCCGACCTTCAAATGGCCTGACGCAATCACGCAATCATTGACGTTTGACAAACGCTGTCATATCACAGTTTTAACAAGTGTGGCGTCCCAGGAGAGATTCGAACTCCCGACCGACGGCTTAGAAGGCCGTTGCTCTATCCTGCTGAGCTACTGGGACAGATGATGGAGGGAGTACCCGGATTTGAACCGGGGATAAGGGTTTTGCAGACCCGTGCCTTACCACTTGGCTATACTC